>JAJZWN010000088.1 GCA_021846695.1 Thermoplasmata archaeon | reverse complement strand
TTTTACCTTGCTCATAAATGTTAGTATAAAGGATGTTGTTATGAATTGAGTAGCTTATAGATGTGTTACCCTGTCTGTGGTTGAAATTGGAAACTGAGTTAACATTAGTTGATATGGGTTTAGCCTCGGGAGACATGTGAATTTGTTTGGCATTAATTCTATCACTCGATACATAATTTGCCGCCGGGACAAAAGCAACCATTACAAATATTGCTGCCATTAACACACCTATTATTACCTTCTTTCTATTCATAATGATATAAATGTATGAATATATATATTTCGGTAACAATATTAACAAATAATTTAGCAATAAATAATATAGTATGTTTTCAAATATTATTGTGTAGGTGCACTAATCTTTAATCATGCTTTCCATTGCAATATCACAATAATTACAATTTTACCGCATTCTTTCTCTTCGGCATGAATAGATTATGTTGTCTATATTACTGCCCTAAACCTCCATATCTGAATTACTTTTCCTAGCTGCATTCAGGAACAGAAATCGTACAGGGAATATTCCTGTGAAGGCATGCAAACTTTCTAGATAGGCACAAAGTAAACATCATTCACGGTGAAATCCTGAAATTTTTTGAATATGGCGACTATCTCCATTCCTATTCGTATTTTACTATTATCCTTTGTATAGAGTCGAGACATAAACAGTGAATCTATACCGGAAAATTCCACAAGTACCAGGGTAAATGGCACATCATTCCGGAAGCTTTCACCTGAATAGTAGCATGTTGTATAGGAATGAACTTTTCCTATTAGTGGAAGTTCAATGTCCTCGGTCTCTGCACCACAGTACATGCAATATTTCCTGTATGTTCCATATTTGTACCCACATTCAGGACACCTGGAACCCAGAAGCCTGTTTTCACCCAGTGCAGCAAAAAACGGTGAATCCTGGGCATAGCTGTGCCTGTATTCTGTACTGTAATTCCATTCAACTATCACCGGATCAATTTTCAGTAATTTTCCCCTTGCCATTTAAACCCCCTCCATTATGGTTACTGCCTCATAGGCTCCGGTTCCAGCGTGGCTGTGTATCAGTCCCCTGGATGGATTTTTGACCTGAAGCTTTCCATTGCCCATATGTTTTTGTATGGATCCCTGAAGCTGCCAGAAAGCATACACTGCCTGCATTATTCCCGTTGCCCCTATGGCATGCCCAGATGCCTGAAGACCTCCTTCCATATTCACCGGTATGTCACCACCCAGCATGGATCTCCCATCTTCTATGAATTTGCCTCCCTGGCCATATGGACAGAATCCCATATCCTCATACGCCTGTATTTCTGCCGATGTATAGGCATCATAAAGTTCAGCGAAATCTATTTCCTTTTCAGGATTTTTGATTCCAGCACGTTCATATGCCATTTTGGCCGCTAGCCTTCCTGCCCTGAAGGAATGAACTCCTGGGTATTTAAGGCCCTTATACATCTGGCTGTTCTCATTAGGCAGAAGCGGGACATCCCCGAAAGGCCTGTCGGCAAGCCTCATGGTATCGCTTGAAGAACCGATTGATCTTATAAGGACGGGTTTGGATGAAAATGATTTTACAGCATCCTCTGAAGCAAGTATTGCACAGGCTGCACCATCAGACATAAGGCATATATCAAGCATTTTCAGAGGTGTGGAGACAACAGGAGAGTTTAATACATCCTCTACCGTTATATCCATGGGTGCCTGGGCATATGGATTGTGCATTGCATTTCTATGGTTCTTCACGGATATCCTCGCCATTTGTTCCTCCGTTGTTCCAAATTCATGCATATGCCTTGTTGCCATTAGTGCATAATATGCAGTATAAAAACCACCCAGTGGATAATCAAAATTTGCGTCGCTTCCCAATGCAATGATATCGTTTCCCCTCCAAGTTCCAACGTGTGACATGTTTTCGAATCCATATACCAGGCAGGTATCCATATTACCTGATGCAATTTCCTCATAGGCAGTCTGAAACGCCAGCCCACCTGTGGCACCTCCTCCCTCAATCCTCTTGGATGGCTTTCCTGCAAGTCCTATAAAGTCGTTGGACATGGCACCGGCTATGAGCTGCCCCTGGAGATGATCGGAAAAGTATGCAGACACAGAACCATCTATATCCCTGATACCAATACTTGCATCCTTTAATGCATAGTCCAGTGATCTTTTGACATTGAGCCTGAAATCTTCATTGAAATTTGATTTTCTGAACTTTGTCATGCCACCGGATACCATGTAAACTTTTCTGGGTTCAAAGGGCATTTCTTCCACCTCTCACGTATTTTTTTATCAATGCCTCACTTATTACCTTTTTTCTGATTTCATTGGTTCCTGCACCGATTGTAAGGAGTATTGAATCCCTGAAAACCCTCTCTATCTCAAAATCCTTTATGTATCCATAACCCCCGAAAATCTGCAAAGCCTCCCTTGCGATGTATTCTGAAGATTCCGATGCATAAAGTATTGCTGAAGCTGCATCCAGGGAATTCATCCGGTCTTCCTGCACCCTTTTCAGGGCCTCCATGGCAAAAAGCCTGGAGGATTCGAATTTTGTATACATATAGGCAAGCTTTTCCTGTATCAATTCAAAATCACTTATAGGCCTGCCGAATTGTTTTCTCTCGGATGCGTACCCTATTGCCAGGTCAAGTGCCCGCCTTGCAATCCCAATGGAATTAAATGCCAGAACTGCTCTCTCCAGATTCAGCCCGCTGAGCAATACTCTCCTTCCCTCATTGATTTTCCCTACTATTCTTTCCATCGGCAATATTATGCCATTGAAGAATATTGTCCCGGTTGGTGATCCTCTCATGCCGGTCTTATCGAATTCCTGTCCCCTTGACAGCCCACTGTCCGTGCCTTCAACCACAAATGGGGTTATGTTTTCCCCAGTTCTTGCATATACAAGAAAAACGTCCGCATATGGGGCGTTTGTAATGAATGTTTTGCTGCCATTCAGTATAAAACTGCCATTGTCCTCCACTGCAGATGTCTTCATTGATAGGGCATCGGATCCGGAGGATGGCTCTGTCATTCCTAGGGAACCCATATAGTCACCGGAGCATAGTTTTTCCAGATATTTCTCCCGCAAATATTCTGAACCGTTCCTGTAAAGATTGTCCAGGCACAGATTGCTGTGTGCTCCATAGGAGAGACCCAGTGAACCAGATGCATAGCTTATTTCCTCTTCTATGATGGCCTGTGACACATAATCAGAACCGGAGCCCCCATATTGTTCCGGTATGGTTACTCCAAGGTAACCTTCCCTTCCCATCTTCCTGAAGAGTTCTCTGGGAAAATAATTTTCTCTGTCCATTTTAGTCGCAACGGGTATTATTTCCTTTTCTGCGAATTGCCTTGCGCTTTGTTGAATCATACTGTATTCGTCCTTCACATCTACACCTAAAAAAAGATGGTTCCAAAATATATAAACATGCAGTGAGGGAACAAATAAAGTTACATCGTGCAGTGCAAAGCATATATATGGATAGAGGCAATTCAAAGCTATGTTGGGTTACGATAGGATAGTTGAAGCAGGAAATGAAATAAAGGGAAAGATACACAGAACTCCATTATTCCATTCCACAACATTCAGCAATATGTTTTCATGTGACCTTTACTTCAAGATGGAAAATTTCCAGAAAACTGGTTCATTTAAGTCGAGGGGTGCACTGGCAAAGTTTTCGAGGCTTACAGATGAACAGAAAAAACATGGTGTGATAACAGCCAGTGCAGGCAACCATGCCCAGGGTGTTGCCTTTGCAGCATCATATTACGGTGTGGATGCAAAGATAGTCATGCCAGAGACAACACCTCCGGCAAAGGTCAATGCTGTCCAGTCCTATGGTGGAACCGTTATACTAAGGGGAACAAGCTATGACGAAGCCCATGAATACGCGATCCATATTTCAGTGGAAGAACATAGGGAATTTATTGAAGCATACAATGATGAGGACATTATTGCCGGCCAGGGAACCATTGGCCTTGAAATCATGGAAGATATAGATCCTGATATTGTTATAGTCCCCATAGGGGGTGGTGGGCTTATTTCCGGTATATCAAGTGCGCTTAAATTATCAGGCAAAGGTCTAAAGGTAATAGGTGTAGAATCCGAAAAGGCAAATTCCATGGAGCTTTCCATAAAAGAGAACAGGATAGTTCCTTACACAAGCAATGATACTATTGCAGATGGGATAGCCGTAAAATATCCTGGAAACATAACATTTGAACTGGTAAAAAAATATGTGGATGACATTGTAACTGTTTCGGATGAAAATATTGCATATGCACTTTTCAAACTGCTTGAACGTGAAAAGGTGCTCGTGGAGCCTTCGGGGGCAGCCGGACTCGCAGCACTGTTTGAAAATAAAATAGATGTTAAGGGCAAAAAGGTTGTTATTATACTTTCAGGTGGAAATGTAAATTTTCTGTTGCTATCCAACATAATATACAGGGCACTGGAAATGGAGGATAAGTTACTGCGGCTTGAGTTTAATCTGCCCGATCATCCAGGTACAATGGAAAAAATTGTAAATGCAATATCATCTTCAGGGGCAAACATATACCATGCGGAAGTTGACAATTTAAACAAGGGTACTCCAATAG
>JAJZWN010000087.1 GCA_021846695.1 Thermoplasmata archaeon | reverse complement strand
AATCATGGGTACAAGGGTAATCCTGCACAGAATAGATAGAGCCCGTTTTTTTGGTTTCGAGTATGTTAATTACGGAGGAGTTTTTGTTCCTGTTTCAGATGTAGAAAAGACACTGATTGATTTTAACTATTATCATATAAAACTGAGCGAAGAAACACTGGAGTCGATCAGAAAAAAGATTGATAAAGTAAAACTTCTAGAATACGAAAAAAGGATGATAAAAATTTCATGAGGAGTTTATAACCCGGTTCTTGAGACCTTATCGATCCATCCTCATCCGGTTTATTGCTAAATATTTTAATACCTTATTATAATTTTATCTCAATGGATGCTTCTTTCAAGTTGATTATATCACTTTTGCTTGCCGTTTTAATGGGTGCTGTGGATTCCACCATAGTCCTGCTTGCACTTCCGACCATAACAGATAGTTTAAAAACCCAGCTTTCCCTATCAATATGGATTATCCTGATTTATCTTCTGGTTATAGCTGTGGGTACAACACAGCTGGGGAGGCTTGGTGACATACTGGCAAGAAAAAATATCTTTATTTCCGGCATTGCCATATTTACGATTGGATCTGCACTATGCGGTGCATCAGCAGATATAATAGAACTCATATCTTTCAGGGTTATACAGGGTGTCGGAACAGCTATGGTCCAGTCAAACAGTGGCGCAATAATAGCTGATAATTTTCTTCCCAATAAAAGGGGAAGAGTGTACGGGTATACAGCGGTAGGTTACAATGCAGGTGCGATGCTGGGAATAGTTCTAGGCGGAGTAATTACCACATTTATTGGGTGGAGATATATATTTTACATAAATGTTCCCATAGGCATATTTGCTATCTATTACGCGATTAAATTCATTAACAGGAGCACACCGGTAAGGAACAAACTTGATTTGCCAGGTATGTCAACACTTGGAGCTGCTCTAATATCCATATCATATGCGGGTGTAAATATTTCAACTTCCGGCATTACAACATTTAACCTCGCATTAATGGGTTTTGGAGCGCTTTTGATTTTACTGTTCATATACATAGAAACAAAAGTTGCAAAGCCGTTATTGCCATTAAAAGTGTTCAGGATTAAGATATTGTCTTATTCATTATTTGCATCCTTTTTTCAGAGCCTGGGATTTTTAGCAGTTGTGTTTATTATTATAATGTATTTGCAGGGTGTGAGGGGATTATCCCCATTCGACAGTGCATTGCTGTTATTGCCAGGATATGTAATAGGCAGCATGCTTGGCCCATATTTTGGGAGGCTTGCAGACAGGATAGGTTCCCGTATACCGGCAACTGTGGGGCTTTTAATGATGGCTGGTGCTATTATCGTTTATTCATTAATTACTGTGAATTCCACGCTTTACATAGTTTTAATTGCCTCAGGGATTTCAGGCACGGGCTCATCAATGTTCTTCCCTGCTAACAACAGTGCGGTTATGGCAAATTCCCCAAAAGAACTTTACGGGATGTCTTCCGGTTTCCTTCGCACCCTGGCAAATATAGGCATGCTGGGAAGTTTTGTGATTTCAGTCTCCATTGCCAGCCTGAGCGTACCCAGAAGCGTTGCGTTTGAAGTTTTTGCAGGCGTTGGCAAACTTGTGGGTGGTGTATCTACATCATTTATGTCAGGAATACATTATTCGTTATATGTTTCTATGGCAATACTACTGTTAGGTGCTTTTCTATCATTCTCGCGGGGGAAAGAGGAAAGGAGAAGCAGTGATATCACTGTTAAAAGTTAAATTTATTTTTATTATTGTAACAAATCATAATTTGAAAACCATGGATATACATTACTTCCGGATGTTTTTACCGTGAATTGCAGTGTTTCTATATTCAATAGACAACATATCTTAAAAAAATATTATAACATATAGTTTATCAATTATGATAAACAATAGTGCTATATACTTAATTAAAATATTGAAATATGAATACAATAAACTTACTTGATACAATTAAAAATGACTATAAAGGCGTGTTCAGAACATATGATATAGAAATAATAGAAAATAGCAATATAAAGTATTCATCACTGGTGGCGAACCGTTTAGTAGAACACGGCTATGCAAAAAGAGCAGGCAGGAATAAGTTCTATCTGCCAGGAACAGATATATTTGCAATAGCCTCTAATATTCTGGAACCATCCTATATAGGGATATCGTCTGCTTTTTCTTATTATAACCTTGTAACTCAGATATACGATACAATATATGTTATTTCATCAAAAAGGCACAAGGATATAGAAATTGAAGGGTATAAAATAAAATTTATAACATTAAAGAATACAAAAATCTACGGTTACCATATAGATAAAAATACATATATTTCTATTTCAGATCCGGAGAAAGCAATAGTTGATTCTGTGTATTTAGCAAACCCACCCATTGCATATATAGAAGAAGCTCTTGATAATGGCATTGATAATAAATTAATAGATATAGAAAGATTATTATTTTATTCAGAAAAAATACACTCAAAAAAAACATATGAAATAGTTCTGGCATTAATTAATAAAAGGCGGTAATTTTATGGATAATATTGAAATCAAGAAATGGAAAGATTACACAAAAATTATGGGATTTAAAAATTCGTACAGTACAGAAAAGGATTATCTTCAGGAAATTGTTCTAAACAGTCTTTTTTATATTAGTCCAGTTAATGATATAATATTTATCGGTGGCACTGCTATTTCAAAAGTTTATGGTTCCGGGAGATTTTCAGAGGATCTTAATTTTATTTTTGATAAAAGTTATGATACAACTGATGTAGAAAATAGAGTTAAAAAAGCTATTAAAGAAGTTAATAATTTTTATCCTATAGAGTATAGTACCCTTAAAAGAAGAGATATGCTTAGATATAATTTAAAAATTAAAGGGCCTTTTTATGAAATGTCCCATAGTGTGAGAGCGATACAGACCATAAAACTGGATATAAATTTGTATGTACGGCCATTTTATAATCCTAAAAAGGTTTTAAGAACTACAATTTATCCAGAAATAAGGCCCTATTTCCTTTTGACATTAGAGGCAGAAGAATTCGCAGCAGAAAAAATAAAAGCAATTATGGAGAGAAAAAACCCTGTTGCCAGGGATTTATATGATTTATGGCTCCTAATCACAAAATACAATGTTAAAATAAATATAGAAATGATAAATTACAAACTGCAAAAATATACGCAAGTTCAAGGATTTAATATAGATGAATTCCTGGAAAAAGTAATTTCAATAGGGGAGATCTGGAATACAGAAATGGAAAGTTTATTGAATGTAATTGTTCCGTTTTATACTGTTAAAGATACCGTTATTGATTATATAATTAAATAAAACAATTACGATATAAAATTTTAACATTTGCCAATTTTTTATTATATTTTTCCAAATTATTATACATGAAGAATACGTAATTTTACGAATAATCAGGGAAAAAGTATTTAAGTCACGTGTATATAACAATATTGTTATTGTGGTATGATGAAAGAATTGACATTATACAAAATCAGGGATATGGCATTGAAAAATAATGTTTCGGTATATAATGTAAATGAATTTGCAAATCTAATCCAGAAAAACAATAAAGTAGCTATTGTATACATGAACAGATTAGTTAGGAATAACCTTGCAACTAAGCCTGTAAACGGGAAAATTTCATTTATTAATGACGATTTTATTATGGCATCACAATTAATTTATCCATCGTATATCTCTACAAATTCTGCATTACTATTCCATAAATTGGCGCAGCAGGTTCCTGGTAAGGTGGAATGTGTTACTACGATAAACTCAATAAATTACAATAAATTGGGAATATCATATCATAAAATAAAGCCTGAATTATTTTTCGGATATAAACGGTATAATTATAATAATAGCTATATTTTTGTTGCGAATCCAGATAAAGCAGTCTTTGATGGATTATATCTGAATATTTTTTCAGAAAATGATATTAATGAATTCAAAAATAATATAGACTTTTCAGATCTTATTCGGAATTTAAAGAATATTAAAATAAGAAAAATAAAAAAAATCATGGAGATATTAAAATGATTGATAAGGATGATATAATAAAACTATCAAAATTGCATGGTCTAAGGCCATGGCAGGAGGAAAAAAGGTATATGCTTTCAGTAGTCTTAAATGCAATTTATAATGAGCCTTTGATATTTAAAGGTGGCACATATTTATGGCTTTTCCATGGTTTACGAAGATTTTCAGAGGATCTTGATTTTACAGAAAATTCAATGTTAAAAGGTAATTTGCCTGATAAAGTTTCGGAGGAGCTGAAATTACAGGGGATTAATAATGAGTTAAAAATTGTTAAAAATGATAATATAACATTATCATTCAGGCTCCTTTCAGAAGGGCCATTGTATACAAATATTTTGAGTATGGTTCCTGTTTATGTTGAAATAAGTAGAAGAGAGAAAATTATTAAACAGGCAATGGCATTAAATTTTGATTTTCCAGAATATAATTTGCCAATAAGAATATTATCAGGAATGAATCTTGATGAAGTGGCAGCAGAAAAAGTAAGGGCAATATATACAAGGAAAAAAGCGAGAGACATATATGATTTATATTATTTAATTTATTTTAAAAAAGTAATTTTTG
>JAJZWN010000086.1 GCA_021846695.1 Thermoplasmata archaeon | reverse complement strand
ATGATGACGTTCCGGACAAACCATGGAGGATTCAGATCCAGAAGTTTTTTACAGAATTCTTTTTCATCCACAGAATTATATGTGATAGCTATGAATAAATATATCCATTAAAAAGTCAGTAGAACCATTTTTATAAATTCTATGTCATTTAGTGATCTGTTTTTAAATGTGGCCACCATAATCCTGAATGGTAACTGTGTTGTTATACCATAATATTGGAATGCAGAGAAAAATGACAAATAGGATTGATAGTAAATATTAGTTGCATATATCATTGGGTCGTTATAAAAACTATATATTCCGTGACTTTACATTTATCATGCCCATTATCTTCCTGAAACTCTCTGTTTAAGCCATTTCTGTACTCATCAACATGAGGTGCTATATTCTAAATAATATTGGATCTAATTAACTTCCAGTGGGTATATAAATAGCTGATTCATATATTTTTATGCTTGATAGTGAATTATTCCCTAAAACGCTGAGTCTTGTGAAACCATGAAATGTCAAGGAGGTGAAGATTGATCAATCGACGACAAGGTTCTGTATATATAGGAAGGATTTCAGATTGAAGAGATATTTCAATGATATGATCAACACTATGATAATACCTGATCTTAACAACGCAGTTGCGGAAGCCATAAGCAATAAGACTACGACAGCATTTAAACAATCCTCCGAAACCAAGATTCCGAACACATGGGCATAAGGATATTCGTTGTTGCTGGAAAACTCATACCACCAAGACCTTTTGGAAGAGTGAACAGATTAGATTACTTATATATCCATCCAATGTTGAAGAGAGCCATTAATATCTATAATATCTGTAAAGCAATGTTTTTCCAGCGTATAACTACATCTTATAGAATAATTAATATGTTATCATTCCTTTTAAATCAATTTATTTTGCAATTTTCCTTAAATTTATTATTGACTGTGGCAATAACATTTATTACATTATCCCTGAACTCCCTACTTTTACCACCATGATACAGAGTTCAGAATATAATATAAATCGAACATATGTCGGAATTTCATTCAAGAATACAAAGGATATTGGCAACATCAATATCCATGATTATTGTCGATTATAAGCTAAAGGTTTTTCTTTCAATATTATTATTTTTGATAGGTCTTTTTGGTTTATCTAAGATTTGAAACATCTTCAGAACGTTTTCATTCTCATTTGCTTCTTTTACAATTTTATTGCATAAAGATTTGTTTTTTTTATATTGGGAAGCAAAAGAATGTGTTATGCCAATTACATTAGCAAAATCAATTTGTATATTATTATCCTCGTTACCGTTTATAATTTTGAATAAATTATCAGCAGTCGTTCTATAGGCAGGATATTTAGAAATTAAATCACATAATCTAATTATCTTCGTATTCTTCACATAATAGAATAACAATTTCACATATAAATATATTTTATATATTAGATTACATAATTATGGGCGTATATTATTCTTTACAAGAACCTTTTAATTATGTCATTATATGTAATAATTTATTGAAATTGATGTAAGATATCATTTTATAACCATCAATTTTCTTATTTTTCCATATACTCTATCTGATGCAGACACCAGTATCTGTTTATTTTCCATTTCACCAGATAGTGCCATTGCCATGGATGATACATTGTTTATGCTTTCCATTCTGCCTCTATAATGCACCTTCGCATAATTTTTTATCCTATTGCTACCAGCAAAATATAATGGGGGGACAATATCCACAATATATTCATGTTCCGGTAAATCACCCAAAAGAGATTTTATTTCCACTATTCTTTCTCCGGTATAATTTCCCCTGTACGCCACCTTAAACAGATTCCTGTTCATAATCCTTTTAACCAGTTCTGATGATTTTCCATTTAGGAGTTTTTCAATGAATTGAAAATCAGTCATTTTCATATCATCTACGTTCTTTTTATCATTGTCTAGATATGCATATCCCAGCATTCTCTGTGCTATCCTGCAGGTTTTGTGGAAGTAAACCGTATTATACATCAATATTCTTGTAATAATTATAGACTCTATGGTTGGTATGGATTTTTCAACTCCCACAAGGTTAGAACCATTTACCATTAGTGTATTGAAAAGTCTTTTATAGTCGATTTGCCCCATTGTAACACCACAGAATAATGCATCTCTTCTGAGATAATCAATCTCATCCACATCGATTGGTCCGCTTACCATAGTGGAAAATAATGGGTATTTTTTCGACGAACCAGTAGCCACATCAGCTATGTCAGATGGACTGTAACCGTATTTTTCCAGTATACCTGGAATAGTACTATCACCATATGGACCCTCCCCCAGGATAATCTTTCTCGTCAAATCCTCATGGACAACTTTGTAAAGGCCGTAAAACTCATTTTCAAGTCCATGGCTGAATGGCATATGCCCTATATCATGCAGAAGCGCTGCAATGGATGGTATCTCATCTTTTATCTCCAGTGCTTCGGAAAGTTCGTGTGCCATAAACATGGTTCCCAGGGAATGCTCGAATCTTGAATGGTTTGCACCCGGAAATACAAGGTTGCAGAGCCCAAGCTGCTTTATATATCTAAGTCTTTGAAAATACTGTGAATCCACAATTTCGCTGAACAGCCCGTCAATTTTTACTGGTCCGTTTACCGGATCCTGAATGATTTTATACATAAATAATCATAATACTGGACACATCTGGTTCGGTCCAGGTGTTTTGGCAGCGTCCTCCACTTCCTCTCCTCCCCGCACCCTCTCAGCATCGATGGTTCGGAATACCAGTGTTCCCTTCCGGGCCTAGTGGGGTTTTCCCGACAAATTGCATACATATCCTCCTTTGAGGTTATATATGCAAACCCCCGATCCAAAAGGACAGAGACTCTACGATTCCATGGAGACTGCCAAAGGCCTGGTTGCCCTTGCCAGACAGTCGCCCCCGCATTTCGGCACGGGTCACAGGGAGGGCCTAGCTCCCCGGTCTAGTCCAGTACTACTCAAATGTACACATGTTAAAAAAATTTTGCTATTTTTCTAAATATTCTATTGCTTTTCTATAGTCTTCTGGAAAATTCAGGTTAAAGAAATCTTCTCTTTCTATTTTTATATTCCTGTAAGGAAGGTTTTCATTGCCTAGCTTGTTGAAGAATATGGATATTCCGGATAATTTATTGTTTACTATCAGGTTTACTATCCCAGTTTCCAGAGAAATACTTTGTTCTATGAAATTTTCAATCATGTCTGGAGAAAATATAACATCAGCTGGAACTACAAGAACGGGCAGTGAGCACATACCTACGGCATAACTAAGATCCTCAGCATAACTTCCCTTCCCCATGATAATTCGTACCTCTGGGTATTCATGGAGAAATAATGTATTTTTACTTATGCAGAGGCTAATCCTGAAATTCTGGCTATGGAGCATACTTACAACCCTGTCTATAATTTTCTCTCCATTTATTTCAAGGAGCATTTTTTTACTTGTGCTCATCCTACTTCCTGTCCCCCCTGCCATTATAACCGTATCCACGACCTTACATTATATGTACATAATTTAATTTTTTTATGGCTCAATTAGAAATACAGTTAGAAAAATTTCCTATAAAATCAGTCAATGATATAGAATATTAAATATCCCGAGAGAATTTAATTGATTGTAAAAATCATTAAATTTTACCCGAATGAAAATCCATTGAATTTCATATTAAAAGATCGCATAAAAATTATAACCAATTTATCCATCAATTATCATAGAAAATTTATAATTCATATTTATTATAACCTTGTATGAAAGAATATTATCTAGAGGGTGAAGAAAAGTTCGGATTTTTTACAGCGTCATTTTACAATCTTATGGCATGGAGGTTTATTAAGAAACTCTATAATTATGCCCTAGAAGAAATGAATGATATGAAGCCTTCATCAATACTGGATATAGGGGCTGGCCCCGGGAGGCTCTCTGTAATGGTTTCCCAGAAATTTCCAGATGCCAAATTTTTTGCAATAGATCCTTCTGAGTATATGGTGAAGGCAGAACAAAAGAACTTTGCAAGGGCAAATATAAAGGCCCAGTGCCAGCGTGGAAGCAGCAGGGATATACCCTTCGGCGACAATTTTGACCTCATATATACAACACTGTCATTCCATCACTGGCAGGACAGGGACAATAATATTAAATACATACTTTCAAAACTAAATACCAATGGCACATTCCTTATAATAGAATTCATGCAGGAATATTACAAATCTCCAGTATCACAGCATAGAAAGCATTCTATTTCAAAGCAGTATGCAGAATCCCTTAATTTCGATGGATATGAGAGAAAAATAAACATTTCTGGAGAACTTATTTCCCTTAAATTCAGAAAAATATCCTGATCAGCTGTGTGCCTGCTCCAGCTTTTTTATTAATTCATCGGCTTTTCTCTCTATATCGGGTGTCATTGATAATGTATCGGGCCATGGCCTGTTGTAATTTTCTGCTGGAGATTTTTTCGTTGCATCTATGCCCATCTTTGAACCTAAATTAAAAAGTCTTGCAGGATGGTCCAGGGAATCTGTGGGTGTATTGGGAACCATGAAAACATCGTTAACCGGGTCAATGCGTGTGGTCATTGCCCACATAACTTGTTTCATATCATGGACATCAATATCATCATCTACAACTACCACAATTTTTGTGAACATCATCTGCCCTGTTCCCCATATGG
>JAJZWN010000085.1:3547-4753 GCA_021846695.1 Thermoplasmata archaeon | reverse complement strand
ATCACAGAAACAGGAATAATTGCAGATATAAAGGGAAAAGGCAAAAAAACAGTGGCAATAAGGGCAGATATAGATGCTTTGCCAGTTACAGAAGAAAACAAAGTTGACTATGTGTCTAAAAACAAGGGTGTAATGCATGCCTGTGGCCATGATACCCACATGGCTATGCTATTGGGTGCAGCGAAAATGCTGATAGCAGAAAAGGAAAAACTCAATGGCAACATAAGGTTGATTTTCCAGCCAGCTGAGGAACTCCCTCCAGGCGGTGCAGTTGGCATGATTAAAAACGGTGCACTGGATGGTGTTGACTACATAATAGGGCAGCATATAATGGGATTTATACCTGCAGGAAAGATAGCAATATACTACAAGGAAATGATGGCAAATGCAGACGAATTTGATATTAAAATACATGGGAAAGGCGGGCACGGTTCTGCACCACAGGATTCAATTGATGCTGTTTACATAACCGCACACCTTATAGAAATGTTGAATACAATTGTTTCAAGGGAAATTGACCCCCAGGAGCCTGCAGTAATAACAACCGGGACAGTGAATTCGGGATACAGGTATAACATAATAGCTGCACATGCAGAACTCACCGGCACTGTAAGGACATTCAACATAGAGGTTCAGGAGAAGATAATAAAAAGGATAAAGGATATATTGGAAGGGCTGAAATCCATTTATGGAATTGAATATGAGTATGAGTACAAGAAGGGGTATCCGGTTCTGGTAAACAACGAAAAAATAGCTAAATATATAGAGGAAGCTGCAAAGAGGGTTGTTGGGAAAGATAATATAATTTACCCTAAACCCAATATGGGTGGTGAAGACTTCGCATATTTCCTGCAGAAAGTTCCTGGATCTTATTATTTCATTGGAGGGAGCAATCCTGAAAGAGGAATTGATTCTATGAACCATTCCCCTACATTTGATGTGGATGAAAGTGCACTTTATACCGGTGCCAAGGTTTTGAAAGAAGCCGCAATGGAAATATTGAATAAGGAATAAATTAATTATTTTATCCAAAATTATTTATTTATAGTCCAATTATTAGATAATGAGCTTGAAATCTGATTTTACCATTGATGTTATAGATACACATACAGAGGGAGAGCCAACACGTATTATGTTCTGGAATAACATTCCTAAAAATTTAAGGGATGCGCTTTCCGTGAGAAAATATTTCATTGACCATTATGA
>JAJZWN010000085.1:0-3096 GCA_021846695.1 Thermoplasmata archaeon | reverse complement strand
GGGAAAATAATAAGGGAAAAAGCATATGAGACTTTGAAAGAACTGTATCCTGAAAACCGTAAAAACCTGGAGCCTCTTGCAATGATAACCGATAATAACCATGATTACCGCGCAATAGTTACCTTTGCAGGCAATAGCTTTGATAGGTCGCCGTGTGGTACTGGAACTGCTGCCAGGGCTGCTTTTCTTGTCCATGAGGGAAAGTTGAAACTGGATGGCAGCTATGTTAATGAGTCAATTCTCAGGACAAAATTTGAATGCAGGATAATATCGTGGGAGAAAGTCAACGACACCATTGCAATTGTCCCTGAAATTACAGGTAGGGCATGGGTAACACAGCTGTGCAAGCTTATAGTTGACCCATCAGACCCTTTGAAACACGGGTTTCTGGTACAGTAATTATTCATTAAATAATGACTCTTTTTCTGGAAATGTTTCGCAATATTTATTTATATTTATGTTATAAAACATCATAAATGCCGGACACAATATATGTTTATGAAAACCATAAAATTACAGGCCCCGATGGCTATAATGTTGATATAATTATATCTGACTATGGAAAAGAAATAACCATAGAAGGGACTGATAATATACAATTAAAACGGGAAAAGGGCAAATATATCATAAGCCACAATTTTCTCGAAGAAGGCAACCTGGAAAGAGGTTCTGCAATGGAGTATAGGGGAACCAATTTCTGGATTCCAAAAAAGGATATGAAAAAGTTAAGAATGTTAAATTTTGCTATTTATTCTCAAAATATAGAAGTTGCATATATTAACAAATTCAAAAATAGCCTCAATATAAATATAGAAAAAAATGAGTATACAATTCCGGTAATAATATACATTGCGGTACTATCCAGAGAGTTAAAGGAAAAATTCGGAAAATTGTATATGAAAACCGGGGCCCTAAATATGGCTGGATCAGTTTTATATCCGCTACTTGGAATTTCCTCACTATTGGGGGTTAGCGTAAACTCACCAGCAATTTACATAGTAAGTATACTCATTTTTGTGGCTTTACCTGTTGCATCATCAATAATAGGTAGGAAAGGTGTATTTTAGTTAATTTCTGGAGCTGGAATATGTTATCTGGCCAGATGACATTTAATATTTAGCGGTATTTAACGATACTCCAATTTCATATGGAAATGCAAATAAATAAATATTGAAGTGGGATAAAATTACCATGGCAGAGATTGATTTTGGAACGTATCACCATTCATCCTTAGAAGAGTCCATAAAAGTAAGGGCGCTGGTGGAGGAAAAGATGAACCATGTACTTGGCAATTTGTATCCAGCAACTCAAAAAATAGATATTCTTGATGCGGGTTGCGGCCTTGGTTTTATGGCTTCCATAGCTGCAAAACATTTTCCCTATGCATCAATTACCGGTATTGACATATTTAACCATGACAGCCTTTCTGGATCTTCCATGGAAAAGGCACTTCAAAATATGAAAGAACTTGGCATAGATAATAGAGTTTTATTGATCAACCATAACCTCTTAACTCCCTTTACCATAGAAACAAAATTTGACCTTGCAATGTCCAACCTGGTTTTCCATAATCTGGGGAAAAATAGATTTAAGGCCTATGATAATGTTATCGAATGCCTTAATGGCGGGGCTTATTTTATTCTTATAGACCTTCTGCCTGAACAATCTATAGATATGGATTATTTAAGAAATAGTTTTTCTACAGTTATGGAAATACCCATCACGGGCAATGGGAAATGGGATTTGCAGATGAAGGTATTTCAAAAAATTTAATTGAAAAATAACAAAATATAAAAAAATAAATTATTTTATCTGGAATGCTTTACGAATAATACCAGAATTCCGGCTACCAGAGCAAATAATGCCATCCCATAAACACCTGCTACGAAGGAATGGGTTACAGTCTCAAGCCCTCCAACAACTATAGGGCCAACTGCACCACCGAGGTTACCCAGCCCATTGATAAGGCCTATTGACGCAGCGGAACTTTCCTTTGTAAGTGATTCCTGGGGTATATTCCAGAAAACCGGAAGGAATGTGAATATTCCAATAGCTGATATTGTAAAGAATGCAAAAGATACATAGGCGTTCGATATTGAGAAAGCACTTATTGCAAGCCCTATAAAAGCGATAAAGAATATAATGGCTGTAAGTTTTTTCCTATCACCTTTTCTATCCGAGTACCTCAGTATAAAAATAAGTGCTATAGCTGCAACTATATATGGTATATCAGACAGGAAACTGGAAGAAGCTGCGTTAACATGCGCAAAAGACCCTATAATTGACGGTAGCCATATAGAATACCCATAGAGTGCTGTTACACCGAAGAAATATACAAGTGTTAATAAAATAACATCCGGCTCCATTAATGCCTTCTTCCATGGAACTTTTAAAGCTTTATTTTTTTGTTCAATATCAAGGTCTGCTTCAAGGGCATTTATTTCTTCTTTTTTCATCCATTTTGCCTGTGATGGAAAATCGGTTAGGACTATCCATAAGATTACGACTGAGACCAGGGCAAGTATACCTTCGATTATAAACAGATATCTCCAGCCAGGATTGTTGCCATAAACAGTAAAAATTTCACCTGAAAGTAAGCCACCAAATATACCGGCAACCGGAATTGCAGCATTGAAAAAGGCATTCGCAACTCCCCTCTCGGACTCAACAAACCATACACCCATAAAGAACATAACTCCTGCATAGAATGGGGCCTCTGCCAATCCAAGAATGAATCTCAGGGCATATATTTCGGGAACGTTCTGAACAAAACCGGTTATAATTGTTATTATTCCCCATGCAGTAAAGGCTATTGCGAAAATTTTTCTTACACCTACTTTGTTTATCCTTAACGTGGTGAACACCTGTGGTATGGCATATGCCACGAAAAACAATGCTGATGCTATGCCTGCAATTAAATCAGCCGATGATTTCGGTACTCCTATATCAGGAAACATCCCTGCAGATATTGCATATGATAAGTTCACCCGGTCTAAAAAATTTATAACGTAGAGAAAAAATAGTATAGGCGCTATCCTTATATATCTCTTCTTCAACGAAGAAGCCACACTAAACTTAGTAGTTTCCATAACAGAT
>JAJZWN010000084.1 GCA_021846695.1 Thermoplasmata archaeon | reverse complement strand
ATAACATAGCGGGAACAGGTTATTAAATAAAATTCAATATTTATAAATATCCGGTTATTCAACTCAGGACAATGTTAACGTTGTAATGATAAAGCTTATAAATCAATAAATTATCATAACCTATGGCTGATTTTAAGTTAACGATAAATAACCTTCTTGATAGTGCAGTTCGGGCAAACGGGGACCAGAAAATTATCTATAAAGATTTGCAGTTAACGTATAATTCATTTTACAAAAATGTCAAAAATTTTGCAGCCAATCTTGTAAAAATAGGCGTTAAACCCGGTGATAGAATAGCTGTACTTGATTATGACACTATAAATTACATGTACTGCTACTACTCTATTCCAATGATAGGCGCAGTGATACACATGGTAAATATTAGATATCCTCCAGAAATACTGTATTATACCATAAAAAATTCAGAGGATACCTATATTGTAGTTAATTCAGATTTTATGCCACTATTGATGCAATTTAAAAATATGTTTGAATTCATAAAGGGATTTATCGTTTACTCAGAGCACGGGCATGAAAATTATCAGATAGACAATGTATATTTTATCGATGACCTTTTAAAAGACGCAGATTATAATGTCACACCTCCGGATGAGAATGACATGGCTACACTGTTTTATACATCAGGAACCACCGGGCTGCCAAAGGGAGTGTATTACAGCCACAGGCAGCTTGTGCTCCACAGCATGGCTACTGCTGAAGCCCTATCAGATGATCCAATATTGCTTAATAAAACATCTATTCTTCTCCCTCTTGTTCCAATGTTCCATGTACATGCATGGGGCATGCCATATTTCGCCGTAATGAAAGGATTGAAATATGTGCTTCCCGGAAAATACGAATGGGACAGAATAGTAGAAACAATGGAAAAGGAGCATGTTACCAATTCCGCGATGGTTCCATCCATACTGTACCTTCTCCTGCAGGCAAAGAGGGGGCCTGAAGTGCTCGGCAAATTAAAGCTAAAATCAGTTATTGGTGGCGCAGCACTGAATGAAGGCTTAGCCAGATCTGCCGAATCTATTGGCATGTCCCTTGTAACAGGATATGGGATGTCTGAAACCTGCCCGATCCTCACACTGGCCAGTTATACTACTGATATACTGCCCTTAAGCGACGAAACTAAAGAAAAATACCGCAGGAAAACCGGCGTACCGGTTCCCATGGTCAACCTGCGTGTTGTTTACCAGGGAAAAGATGTAGCCAGAGATGATACGGAAATAGGAGAAATAATAGTTCAGGCTCCTTGGTTGACAGCAGGTTATATTAAAGACCCCGAGAAGACTGCAAAGCTATGGATAGATGGATGGCTGCATACAGGCGACCTGGCAACAATGGATAAATACGGATATATAAAAATTGTTGATAGGGAAAGCGATGCTGTAAAATCCGGTGGCGAATTTATCCCGTCAATGGTTCTTGAGGATCTTATAAGCACTGTTCTAGGTGTAGGTGAGGTTGCCGTAACCAAGAAATCCGATGAAAAGTGGGGTGAAAGGCCAGTGGCATTCATCAAAGGAACAGCAACAGTAGAAGCCATAAAAAAACATATGCAGGAATTTGTGGACACAGGGAGAATAGCTAAATTCTGGCTTCCGGATGACTACATATTTGTGGATGATTTTGAAAAGACAGGAACAGGAAAAATAAATAAAGTTGTACTTAGAAAAAAATTGGAGTGAGAAATAATGGAAGATGTATATATAGTTGATTATAGAAGAATACCCTTTTCCAGGGCACGTCCCAGGGACCCGGAAAAAGATGTGTATAATGATTTGAGAATGGATAAGATGCTGTCTGAATTGATCAGGCATTCTGTCAGTGAAACTAAGATAAACCCGGCTGAGATCGAGGATGTTATTACCGGATGTGCTTTCCAGGCAGGAGAAAACTGGACATATGGTGGCAGGCACCCTGTACTTCTTGCAGATCTGCCGGTCTCAGTTCCTGCAATGTCCCTTGACAGGGCATGCTCATCCTCATTGAACGCCACGGGCATAGGGGCTCTGGAAATTATGGCAGGCAAAGCAGGCATAATAATTTCGGGCGGAATGGAGCATATGACACATGTGCCACTGGGTGTAGATAACCAGTTTATAAAACCAAATATGGAATTGATGGCCAACCCGAAGTATTCAAAATTTAATATGAATGTATCATACAATATGGGATTGACCGCAGAAAAACTTGCCAAGCTAAGGAATATTTCCAGGGATGAAATGGATGAATACTCATACAATTCACACAAAAGGGCAGCAAAGGCTTATGAAGATGGTTTCATGAAAGGCGAAATAATGCCCGTTACCGTAAATGGAAATACAATAACCTCAGATCTGGGAATTAGAAAGGATACTACACTGGAGCAGATTAAATCACTGAAGCCAGCATATTCCGAAGATGGAATAATAACTGCAGCGAATTCTTCTTCCCTGAACGACGGCGCATCCATGGTTATGTTAATGTCAGGGAAAAAATTAAAGGAATACGGGCTAAAACCCCTGGCTAAGATCGTGGACTTTGCAGCAGCTGGTGTTGATCCTACAATAATGGGCGAAGGGCCTGTTCCTGCTACAAAGAAGGTACTGGAAAGAAATAACCTGAAACCGGAAGATATAGATTACTGGGAAATAAATGAGGCATTTGCTGTTGTTGTTTTAAACGCAGTACATGCATTTAACCTGGACCTTAACCGTGTGAATATTCATGGAGGGGGCATATCTATAGGCCATCCATTGGGAGCAACAGGTGCCAGGATAGCCGGTACACTGGCGAGGACACTTGAGGACAAAAAAGGAGACCTCGGAATCGCTACATTATGTGTTGGCGGTGGGCAGGGCTATTCAATGCTATTGGAGCGTGTTTAAATGTTTGAAGAATATGATGAATACAGAAACAAAATCAGGGAATTTGCCCTGAAAGAATTTACAGAGGACGTGGCAGCAGATTATGATAGAAAGGAAGCATATCCCGATGAACTGAGAAAGAAATCACTTTCACTCGGAATAGTTGATATGCAGAATCCGGCAAAGGTAATGATCGGAATTGAAGAGCTCTGCAGGGTTGATGCCGGGCTTGGGATAGCTCTTACTACACCATATTTCGGCAGCGAAGTTATAATGCTATTCGGGAACGATGCACAGAAAGCCATACTTGAAGATGTTTACAAAGGAAAATATATACTTGGCCTTGGCGTCACAGAACCATCCGGTGGAAGTGATGTGGCTGGATTAAAAACCACAGCAAAGAAACAGGGCAATAAGTATATACTGAATGGTTCAAAGATGTTCATAACAAATGGTTCAATAGCCGATTACCTGGTAGTATTGGCGAGAACTTCTGAAGATTCCAACCCCCACCATGGTTTGAGCACATTTCTTGTGAATACAAAATTGAAAGGCTTCAAGGCAAACAAACTGGTTGACAAACTTGGCGTCAGGGCTACAAATACTGCTGAGTTGCAATTTAACAATATTGAACTGAGCGAGGATAACCTTATAGGCGAGGAAGGAAAAGGCTTCTATTATATCATGATGTTTTTCAATATAAGCAGAATTTACGTGGCAGCACAGTCACTGGGAATAGCAAGGGGTGCATTTGATAAAATTAAGTCTTACATAAAGGATAATAACATAAAGGACGAAGAATCAATGTTCAGGCTTTCCGATGTGGGCACAAGGATAGAAGCCACAAGGCAAATGACATACAATGCCGCTACATACCTGTTTGAATTCAAGCCAAAACCGGAATTGACCAGCATGGCAAAGGCTTATGGAAGTGAAACGGCAGTATATGCTGCAGAATCTGCCATGGAAATACTTGGCGACCACTCTGCATATGAAGAAGTACAGAGAATATTCCGGAATGCGAAAATTATGGAAATCTGGGAAGGGACAAGCGAAATCGAAAAGCTGGTAATTGCAAGGTATATATTAAAAGGTGAATAAAGATGAAAGAGGAAAATAATATTCTAAAGGAAACCGTAGCAGAATTCTGTGAAAAAAATCTTGATGAAAAGAAGATCGAAAACGAAGGAATTGACAAAGCAACAACAGAACTTCTGGCTTCCCAGGGTTTTCTTGGAGCCACAATTCCAGCAAAATATTCAGGTTCTGAACTGGATAATACGTCATATGAAATTATACTTGAAGAAATATCCAAATATTCACCTTCAGTAGCAATGAAAATTTTCATTTTAAATTCACTGTATTATCCCTCTGTAAAAGGTACATCTGCTGAATCCACACTAACAGATGCAGCATCCGGAAAGCTGAATGTTGCTGTTGATTTTATTGGCAATGGAAGCGATCTGAAGGAAAACTCTGGCAAACTTTCTGGAACAATAAAAAGTATTCTCGGTACGGATGCAGGGAGTATTATATTATTCAATGGAAAAACATCAATGGTTTCAGGCACGTTCAAATCAGCTGATCGCGATTTCATGGGATTCCGTGGAATCAAATTTGGGGATGTAACACTGGATAATAGCATAATCATTCTTGACTCGAAAAGCAGGAAGGATAAAATTATGGAAGAATCATATGGCCCATTGTCAGCAATTGCACTTGGAATGATATCCGGGGCACTACAAAAAGCCATTGATTACACATCTGTAAGAAAAGCCTTCGGCAACTATCTTAAGGATTTCGAACCTATCTCATTCAGGCTGTCGAGATTCAGATCTATAGAATCGGTTTTAAGAAGTGCCCTTTATGGTGGTGTAGATCCATATTATGCCTTCA
>JAJZWN010000083.1 GCA_021846695.1 Thermoplasmata archaeon | reverse complement strand
ATATTATGTGACACATCTCACCAGTTAAATAGTTGATCAAAAATCACTCCATGAAGTCCTGTTTCCAGCCATTAGATTGGTGATAAACAGATTTGATACAATAACCCTCCATCACTATTGAAGCAGTGGCATATTTATATGCACAATTGGCGTTTTCGCTGTTTGAATAAAGCGGTTTCCCTATTTCTTGAAACCCATCACCAGGATACAAGTAAATCAAATGGTCTTCATTTTCCAATTCTATATTTTTAACTTTGGACTATATGGTTGAATATATGTTTGAGAATATATTGGAATCTATATAGAAAATCTTATAAGTACAACCATTTTATCTATTAGAGAACAATGCAAAATACTCCTGATTATATACCTCCTGAAAAGAAGGGTAAGAAGATGTTGGCTATTGCTATTGTTATAATTATTATTGCAGCCGGTACAGGTATAGGACTTTATTTATATACACACCCACATCAGAAGACAGAAACTTTGGTAGTTCTGGTGGATAGTGGTAGTGACACCCAGGCATATCTGTCCGCAGTAGCAAGTAATTATGAAAAGGCTAACCCCAATGTTAAAATTAGCATAGATAGTGTTGGTTATAGTGATTTAGTATCAAGTTCCTTGTCGGCATTAAAGGATAAAGCCTCAAGCCCGGGTTTAATTATGTATTATACTTCTGGTGAACCCTCCCTTGCCCCATATTTAATGAATTTAAGTTCCGCTGGCTTTAATACGTCGAACTATTTGCCTGGTGAATTATATTCAGGTTCCTATGTTCTTCATACAAATGGTCAAATTGCTAAGACCGTTGGAATACCGTTGCACAATGTGCTAGGATATGTATTGACATATCAAAAATCCATTTTTAACAATAAAACATTGCAGACTGGATTTGAAAAGGAATACCACTTTTCTATAATGCCAAATACTTATAAAAACTGGACTGCAGTGTATGATGCCGCCGATTACATTAACAGCACCATGGCATCGCTGAAACCCCTATCAAGCGATAGCGCATTAAAATATTCTCTAATGTTTCCAGATTCCTCGCACCATTCAATGATTGATGCATATATGGGATTATTATACGCATATGGAAATGGCCATACTGCAACTACCGGAATCCCAGCAGATTCAGGAACTGGATACTGGTCATACATGGGAAAAATAAACGGTGCATATCAACCAACATTCAATAATACTTATGGCACTCAGGCATTAATGATGTATAAAAATTTAACGAAATTTGAGCCATCTCCCGCCACAACACCAATTGGTTACAGTGAACAGGAAACACTTTTCCCAAGTGGAGAATATGCAATGGGTTTAGCATGGACTAGTTTCCTTTCAGCATATTCAAATTCCAGCACATCAAAAGTCGCAGGAAATTATAATGTTACAGTACTACCATCAGGAAGCACTGGCTATTCCCCAACGTTTATGGGAGTCAACCCATACACCAATACATCTCTGGCTATAAAATTCCTTAAATATGCCCTGTCTGATCAGGAATACACCATGGGCATAAACAAATATCAGTATCTGCCAACAACAATATCCGGATTAAAAATTGCGGAATCAAATAAAAACTTTACATGGGTACCTAGTTTGTTGGAAAGTGCCTCGTCTATTCAGATAAATAATACAAGCGTGGCGATATATAATAAATTACAACCGCTATTTACAACATTAATTCCTGATCTGAACGATGAAATTTACCAATATTTCACAGGGTCCCCCAGCACTATAACAGCAGCCGCAGCATTAAATGACGCAGCACAGAAATGGTCAACATATATTAAGGACCAGGGAATTACTTTATGAATATGAATAAAATTAATTACTCTATTAAAAAACGGGCAATTATATTTATTTTACCTGCTCTTGTATATTTTTTAATTTTTGCAATTTATCCTATGATTGAAAATATTATTTTAACTTTTGAAAACCAAACCGTTTCAGGCGCATATACATTTGTAGGATTGAGGAATTACAAAGAACTGTTTTATACTCCTCATTTAGGTCAAATAGTGGATAATAGCTTAATTTATACATTCATTGTCCCCTTCATTGATATTATGTTGTCAATACCACTAGCGAATTTCTTGAAACGATTAAAAAAAAATTTCTTGCTTCCAATTATACTATTGCCCGCATTCATACCCCTGGTGACAGGAGCCACAATGTGGATTTTAATGCTTAACCCATTATATGGAATTACCTATTTTGTTTATCATAAGGATTTATTTACAACCATATGGAGCATTGTTATAATTGATATATGGTCAAGCCTTCCACTAGCTACATTAATTATTTATTCCGGATTAAAGGCCATCCCAACTAATATCGACGAAGCCAATAATATGGACAATATAAAAGGGTTAAGAAAACTGATGACTATAGATATTCCATACATTAAATATCAGATACTCGCAGCCTTTATTTTAATGCTAATATATGGTTCCTTTACCTTCGATCCCATATATGCGTCTTTGGGGGTTGCCCCACCATTTGCCAATCTTGATTTGTCATATTATTCGTATCAATTATTCTTTGGTGGAGATCTAGGATTTTCTGCTGTTTTAATGACAATAATGACCGTTGTATCCACTATTATTGCACTGTTATTTGTAAAATTAACCTTGGCAAATCCCAACAAAAAATCGAAACTACATTCTATTCCATGGCCAAATAGGGAAATGCCATTATATCTTGTTATAATTTTTATGATAATATATCTTCTTTTCTTTATGGTTCCCTTTGTTTGGCTTATACTTGAATCATTTAAAACATTTGGGGAATTATTCACCCTTCCACCAGAAATAATTCCAGTCAAGCTCACAATTGCAAATTATACATATTCATTATTCCATGGTGAACCATATTATATAACAAGCATTGTTGTGTCAATAATTGGCTCGTTTTTAGCCTTGATAATAGGTATTCCCGCAGCATATGCATCGTCCAGATATAAGGTGGGAGGAATCAAATTTATAGGACTTGTACTTTTTATATATTCGATTCCACTGGTTATATTGATGATCCCAGATTATTCTCTACTGAATTACATACATTCAATAAATTCATGGTTGGGACTTATTATAGTTTATCCTGTAATGGTAATGCCAATCATTATATGGATGCTTTATAATTTTTATTCAACGTTCCCGAAATATTATGATGAAGCTGCCCAAATGGACGGTATGACTACATTAAGATCATTTAGAAAAGTAATATTGCCCCTAAGTTATGACGGCATATTCGTGGCATTTTTATACGCCTTCATTTTTGCATGGGGTGCTCTTATATTTCCTCTGGCATTTACATATTCTCAGTATAATATGAGTATTTTATATCCAGCTGGGGCACAAACACTTACAATATTTATCGGTGGTTCCTTAGGGCATGAGGCAGCACAGTATGGAATACTGGCAGCTTCCAGTGTATTAAGCCTTATTCCGGCGATAATTATTGCAACATTATTGCGTTCTAAAATAGATAAAGTATGGCGTGGGGTAGGGTTAAAATGATATTATCAGTAAACAATATAATAAAGAAGTTTGGAACATTTACTGCTTTGGAAATAGAGAATCTTGATTTTGAGGAGGGGAAATACTATGTTGTTCTTGGCCCTAGTGGGTCTGGAAAGACGACTCTATTAAGGGTAATATCAGGACTAGAATTTGCGGATTCAGGAAGCATTTCAATATTGGGTAAAGATATGACCCAGGCTCCGGCATGGAAAAGGGATATTGGCCTGGTATTTCAGAATTATGCGCTTTATCCGCATTTAACAGTATACGAAAATATTGCATCTCCATTATCTGTAATGAAAATACCACGAACCGAGATGATTAAAAGGGTGAATGAATTACTGAGAGTCATGGAGTTAACAGACCAGGCTGCAAAGTATCCAGGGCAGCTCAGTGGTGGGCAACAGCAAAGAGTTGCACTTGCAAGGGCTATTATTAAAATGCCTAAAATATTATTACTTGATGAACCATTAAGCAACCTCGACACTAGAGTTCGAATAGATCTAAGGGATTATTTGAAAAAAATTCAGAAAGAGTTTAATTTAACTGCAATACATGTAACACATGACCCAATAGAGGCTATGGCACTTGGGGATGAGGTTATAGTACTCCATCACGGGAAACTGGTTCAGAAATCTACCCCAGTAGAATTATATAACCATCCAAACGATATATTCTGTGCCAGGCTCCTTGGCGCAGTAAATTTAATCCCAAAGGATAATCTGGATATGAATACTGGTTTGGACTATGAAATATGTGAAATCAGGCCAGAAGATGTTAAATTCGATGATGCCGGGAACTTCCACGGTACAATAACATCTGTTCAGTTCCTTGGATCTGAAATAATGTACTATGTAGACATAGGAGGATTTAATATTAAGGTAAAATGCGACAAAAACTGTAATAATCATAATGAGGGCGATGTTGTTAACTTATTATTTAAAAACGGGGAAATGAATTTCTATAAATCTGGAAAAAGGATTAATTCTATCATTTCTTCACAATGATTTTTATTATATATATCTAAATTTTCATAGTATTAGGCACTATGATACAGGAAACATTCATGAAACAGCGAACGACAAAAAAGAATATAATAAACCTGTAAATGCAGGAACAGAAATGATGCTCAATAATTCGCTGTTCGATGAGCAATTTCCACCATAGCCTTAAAGGAATTGTACAAATATTAGTTGTACATATAATTTAATCATGCAAAAGAAAATTACTGTTGGTCCCAAGGGGGAGGTTGTCATACCCAAGGAAATAAGGGAAAAGATAGGGATAAAGGAA
>JAJZWN010000082.1 GCA_021846695.1 Thermoplasmata archaeon | reverse complement strand
TATGACAAATACTTTAAACACTCCAGTTGAAATAGCTGAAAAGGAATATCCATTCTTTTTTACAAAAAATAACCTGAGAAAGAATAGCTATGGCAAAGGGAAATATCATGGTGGAGAAGGTATTGTACGGTCATTCAAGGTACGCAGCAGAACCTATATATCAGTTATTGCAGACAGGTTTATAATACCGCCATGGGGGCTTCACGGAGGTTTCCCCGGGAAAACAGGGAAAATTTATATACTCAGCAATGGTCGCAAGAAGTCCATGCCGAGCAAATTTTCCACCGTACTTGAGGAAAACGATGAAGTAGTAATTGAAACCCCGGGTGGAGCAGCATACGGGGAGAAACAATAACTTCCTTATATTCCACGTTCTGTTAAAATTTATCTATATCTCACCCATTTAATATTATTATAAGCATATCTGTTGTAGATATATCTCATGATAAGCACAATAAGCGAATAAATCTATTTAAAATTCATATTTATAGTTTTTATTATGGTATTTATATTATGAACCCTGATTGATGAAATTGTGGCGAATACTATTACTGTTAAAATAAAAACAGCCAGGAGGGAGTATAACATGCCAAAAATAAACTGGCCATGTATTTCTATATATCTGCTAAATCTGTAAAAATAGTATACCTGGTATAAACTGATTATTACAATACCATACCAGTATAATATCCAGAAATTAGTTCCTTTATATATTTATTGTTCTTTAACATTTAACTTATCTCCCTTTTCTTCGTATACCATGGCTGGTGTTACAGCAGGCCTATCATCTATGGATAACGACATATGCCTTCTTTTGTAATTATAGTAATGCACAACTTCATCCCATGTGTAGAAATAAGGCCTTAGCCTTTTAATTGTATAATTTAATCTTTCCAGTTTCCTATTTGTCTGTGGATGATCTATCCTTCCAAGTATATGTTTATATTATTGTTGTCTAAATATTCCTGGAACTTATTCTTATCACCGGGTATTCCATTCTTTCCATTTGAAAAGAACTGTGTTCCATGGTCTGTCAATATCTCCTCAGGCTTACCGTAAGTGTTTATTGCTATTTCCAGTGCCTCTATTGTATTATCTATTGTTTCCTCACTGTATATTCCAATTCCCACCATGAACCTTGAAGCATCATCTTCTATTGTTATTAACTTCTCACTATCCGGGTATTTAGTTCAGTCCATATGCCATAGTAAATTAGAATGTCCGCTCCCGGTTCTTTACACTTTCATGTTGGTAATTTTATTCAGGAACTAGATATATTATTTCATGGACGATTACTATCTGTATTCCAAATTGCCTGGACTGAAGTTTCCCTGGGAGGTTTCCAGTGTAACTCTTGAGCCTGAGAAAAATACTGTTGAACTATAAATTACGCATGAGAAAGAGACAAATCTACAATACCCTCTGTTCAGGAAGGAAATAAATATCCAACCTCCGTTTATGACATGAAGAAGGAATCCATGGATGAATATTACAAATCACTTATAGTGTAAGAGAAGTCAGACATAACAGCAGCATCAATGGGCATATTGATCCCTTTCATATCCTCTACCTTGGAATAAGTAACAGATGCAGATTGAAACACAGTCTTCGATCGCTCCCATGTCATGAAGCATGTGAATGATATTATTGATTCTACACGAAATAAGGATAACAGGGAGCTGTTGAAAAGGGTATATGAAAGATCTGAAGTGTACGAGGTACATACGACTCTATTCAATGGAAAATATACCGGATAAATACAGGGAAGAGTATGAGGAATTGGAGAAACCTGATCTACAGACAGGAAATGCATACTACATGAAGGAGGATATCACGGGTCTCTGGAATGTACCTTCCATCGAACGTGCCGGAAAATACTGAGAGAGCTGGTATAACTGGATCATACATTCCCCGGTAGATGCCATGAATGATGTCGCCAGGATGATGAAGGCACATCTTGACAAAATACTGAACTACTTCATTCATCGGATTACAAATGCATGGGCAGAAAGGATCAACTCTAAAATCGCATCGATACAGGAAATGGCATAATGATACAGGAATAAGGAGCGCCTGAAGACGCCAATATACTTCAGGTGAAGCAATTTACAGCTTTACATGTGACCACACATAAAAGCACCATGAGCCATTTTTTTTATTAAAATTGTTTTTCCATTATGTATTATAGATACCTATCATAACTCTTTATTTTACTTATATAACATTATTTTTAAAGATATTGACTTATTTTGTATTCTATTTATATTAATTATATCTTATAAATAATTATATGGTGACAAAAATGAACAAAAAGTTAGCAGTACTATTAGTTGTGCCACTTTTGGTTGCACTGGGAGGCACATTAGCTTTCTCGGCGTTTTCCGGAAGTTCAAGCGTAGCTATTGATAATACAGCAGGGCACCTGACATGGACTAATAATCTTACTATGATATATACAAATGCAAACAACACACCATTAACTTTTAACGGCCCAAACGGTGCAATATATGAAGTCGGAGCAGCAGAACCATACTTCCATTCAAGTGGAGTGTATCACCTGAATCTTGGGTTACAGAGATATACAACAGCCACCAGTGGGCGCGAATACACAGTTAATGTTACAAACTTTGCTCCAGGAGAATACATAGAGTTGATGGCAGTAATAACAAACAATGGAACAGTAGGATTCATGGTTACACCTCAGGCACCAACATTCACAACCTCCAGCAACGCAACATATAACCCCGGGACATCGGGAACGGATTCAGGATGGGATTCAGGATGGGATTCAGGATGGGATTCAGGAATGAGTCCAGTAATGTGTCCAGTAACACCCACATCCCCGAGCAGCCAGACTATAAATGCAACACAGGCTTCTAACACATTTTCGTTTCTGACAGACCTTCAGAACTCTACCGGCTATGTTTACGAAGTAACACCAGTTCTCGGATTCAACACCTCATTAAGCCCGGGAGGAAGTGCAGTAATGACATTATGGATAGGCCTTGGAAACAGTGCTGGGCAGGATGTTAACTATTACCAGAATTCGGACTTTAGCCTGAACGTTGGTTTAAACATAGTATCTGACCCGTAAGGATATAAATAATTTTATTATTTTTTTAATTTTTTTTAAATTGCTTTTCCATTATATATTACAGATAAAACCACGCCTGATCAAATTCAGATACCTGTATGCACAGCTTTTCATTTTATACATAGGGCCTGTGAATGACTAACATTTATTATTCATTTATTTCTCACTCTTGCAAGATAACCCGTAATTTTATTTGTTCATATCTTCATAGCATATTATGAATTTTGCAATTTATCCAGACTGGATAGTTTTGTGGTTTTAATAAATCCTACAACCTGTTTTATATATAACATAATTATTACAATAACATGAAAATACTTTCGTGGAACGTGAATGGAATCAGGGCTGCAGTTAAGAATGGAATAATAAAAACTTTTGAAAACGAAAATCCTGATATAATACTTCTTCAGGAGGTGAAAGCAGATAAAATGGATATACCTGAAGAATTGCACCATGCTGGATATAAAATATATGTAAATCCGGCAGATAAAAAAGGATACAGTGGCACAATGGTCATGGCAAAACAGGAACCGTTAAGCTACAACACCGGGACAGGTGAAAATAATAAAGATGTGGAAGGCAGAATACAAACACTGGAATACGATAATTTTTATTTAATCAATTCCTATTTTCCAAACTCACAGCACGGACTCACCAGGCTTGATTACAAAATTCAGTTTAACAGGGGGATACTGGAATACATGGATAAGCTGAAAGCCAGAAAACCTGTAATTATTACGGGTGATTTCAACGTTGCACATGAAGAAATAGATATAGCAAGGCCAAAGGGAAACGAAAAAAATGCCGGATTTACCATTGAGGAACGTGATTCTATGACTGAAATCTTATCTCATGGCTATATAGACACGTACCGTTATTTCCACAAGGAGCCCGGGCACTATTCATGGTGGTCATACAGGTTCAATGCACGTGAAAAGAATATTGGCTGGCGCATAGATTATTTTCTTGTAAGTGATAATTTTATTGGAAAAGTTCAAGATTCATTGATTCTGGAAAATATCTCCGGTTCGGACCATGCGCCACTGGAACTTATATTAAAACAGTGATTGAATAATACCATTTTCCGTTATATATTAAAGTATTATTTTGAAAATTTTTGGAGGTAAAAGGGTTTTACTAAATTTTTCTATTTATCTATTTCAGAATGCCTTTTTATCTTCTTCCATCCGAAACCTTTGAACCGTTCCTCATCCTCTACTTTGCCTCTCTCGTGGTATCCATATGCTTCCCAGTACCCATCCTCATATTTTTCCATTAATTTAATTTCTGTAACCCATTTTGCACTTTTCCATCCATAAAGGGATGGCATAAATGGCCTTGCTGGAAATCCATGCTTAACTCCAAGGGGCTTGTCATCTATTCTAAGTGCCAGTATGCTCTTTTCATCCACTGCATCATCAAATGGAATAGGTGTATCATAACCATCTGCACAGACAAACATTACCCATTCAGCCTCAGGTAAAGGTTCAGATTTCATTATCAGGTCCCTCAATGAAGGCCCTGTAAATTTTGCACCTTTAATTGACCATTTTGTGACACAGTTAAAGTCTGAAATATATTCAATTCCATCCATTTTATTTAATTCCTGATATGTATATTCTGCAGGCTTTTTTACCAGCCCGGTGACCTTTAAAGACCATTTATTTTCATCTATTGCAGGCCCTCCCAGTGCATCATATATAATCCAGCTGTTAACATAATACTGGCCGGGGTTTTTAATCTCAATTTTTTCCATTGGTTAATCATATTTATTTACTATTTAACAATTTTTTAAGCGATTTTTAAAATATACTGTATTAACCAATCTGATCCTGACTATAAATTATTATATTATGGAATTATCACATTTCATGCTCATGATTTATATTTTGCTTCCTGTGGCTATTGTTGGCCTAACTATCCTTATTGCCGGGCTACACATGGTAGCACCAGACCACTGGAC
>JAJZWN010000081.1 GCA_021846695.1 Thermoplasmata archaeon | reverse complement strand
ATGCACTAATCCTTGCAGCAGAGAACAATAAGAAATTCAATGTGTACAATGTTGGAACAGGAAAGAACTATACACTGAATGAACTGGTAGGGATACTTAATAGGCACCTCAACAAAAACATAAAGCCAGAGTACATAGAGAACCCAATGAAGGATACATACGTCTACTACACAAAGGCAGATATAAGGAAGACGGAGAACGGTATTGGCTTCAAGGCGAAGATATCCCTGGATGAAGGGATTGACAAACTGATAAAGTATTATAATTACTGAAATTTTATAGAAAACTCGTATTAAACATAGGTTTTAATATTATTTTTCAATTGATAAAAATATGGCAGTATCGCCCAGAAAAGGAATGTATATACCGAAGAGGGCCACATTTGTCCGCAGGAGAAAGCATTCATCACAAGAAAGATTTGAACCAGGATATATAACAAAAGAAAAGCAAAAACTAAAAAACGAAAAAGATAATATAACCAATTTAAAAAAGGGACTGAATAAATGTGGAGCCAGAATGGAATGTGTGAAAAAAATCATAAAGAGAAGTAGGATTTGCAGACATAACTATGAAGAGATAAATACAGGATCAAGGAAGGTAATAAGGGTATATCTAAGAAATGGCGGATATCTGCATCTGGAAGACGATAGATGGATTTATCATAAAAAAGAATAGGTATATTAAGGATAGTTAGACCCGGCATATTCTTTAACTGATCTGAGCAGTGATATAAAATCCTCCTTTTTCAGCAATCCTGTATTGACATTGCGCGGGCTGGGATGGTAAGACCCGTATAACCGGACCCCTGAAATATCATAATATACCCCATGCCCGAATTTCATGTTTTTGGTATTAGCCCCCCTACTTTTATAATATTTAATAACGGCATCGAAAGCGATTTTTCCAAGGCATACAATTGCCCTGATGTTTTTCATCTGATCTATTTCCCGGTACATGTAGCTGCTGCAGTTATCGAGTTCCACATTTAACGGTTTATTATCTGGTGGGGCGCATTTCAATGCTAGGGTAATGTACATGTCCTTATATTTTAGGCCATCATTCCTGTTCTCAGAGGTTGGTATACTGGTCAATCCCACCTCATAAAGCGAGGATATAAGAAAATCTGAACTGTGATCTCCGGTGAAAATTCTTCCAGTCCTGTTACCCCCATTGAAAGCAGGGGCCAAACCTACCACCAGTATTTTACCATTTATGTCTCCATACCCTGTTATAGGTTTATTCCAGTATTCTTCGCCTGAATACCTGGCCGGGATCTCCCGGGTATTCCTGTAATCAACGAGTCTCTTGCATTTTCTGCAATCCACTATGCTTTTATTCAATTCATTGTAACTCATTTCAGGCTATGACCTCCATCCACAGGTATTACGGCACCATTAATCCATGAGGATTTTCCGTCAATTAAGAATGTAATAACACTGGAAATGTCCTCAGGAGGCGTTTCAACGTCTCCATATTTTCTCATTTTTGTATAATCCCTGCCAATTTGAAAATTCTGAATAATATATTCAGGGGCAACAACGTTTACCCTTATTCCTTTCTCCTGCAGTTCAAGGGCAATTATTTTGGCCGCCTTTTCCAGGGCATACTTTGATATTGAATATGAAAGCAGGTTTGGCTTATTCTTTACCGAACTTGCTGAATTACTCACGAATATAATTGAAGAGCCATAATTCATATGTTTTATTGCATGCTTTGCCAGATACATGGGAATTTTTAAATGATTCAAAATCATTGTATCCAGGCCATCAAGGTTTTCGATGCTATCTTCTACAAATCCCCCGACCATTACTACAAGGGAATCTATTGACTTTAAGGTTTTAAGTGAATCAGTTATTAGTTCATTGCAGCTCTGTTCATCATTTAACTCCTTTGCTATATAATTTATTTTTCCATAAACTGAGTATTCTGACACAATTTTCTCCAGTTTTTCACTGTTACGGGAATTAATTATGACATAGTTTCCATTTAAAAGAAGTTCATAGGTGAGTGCCTTACCCAGTTCCCCTGTACCGGCTAAAAGAATATTCTTTCCAGACATAATATCAAATGTGACCCGGTTTAAAATAGATTTCTATGTGAAATTATACATTATCAATTACTAACCGGGTTTCTCAGACGGTTAAGCATTTGGATTGTATTATTTCTATCTGAGGCTTTTAGTCTTAGAATTCTATTTCCATATTTTATAATAATAAATTTTTGTTGCTTCATAATAATTGCAAAGGCAATAAAATAAATACCAGACGCTAAAAAAAATATTAAAGTAATAGAGTAGAAATCATTTAGATAAAACATAAAAAATAAGGTTAAAAGTACATATGCTATTCCAAATAAAAATTCTATATATACAATTCGTGCAATGCCTTCATAAATACTTCCAATATCACTGTAATTGAATGATTCATAATATTTATGGAATAACCTAGAAAAAATTATTCTTTTATCAGTCAAATAGATTAATGTATATTGTGCCAGGACTCTCTCACCAGGCAACAGTATATTATCAACACTGTAATATTTATTCAACGGGTATTTATCCACAAGAATAAATTATAATTGAAATATAAATATTTTTCTACAATGGCTATAGCCAATCCATAGAATACAGCAATAAAAATTTAATATCAAATTTAATATATCAAGATTATATTTAATTTTTATGAGTCAAATAGTAATAATAGGATATATAATTGATACAATTGTAGCATTCTTTATCGGTGCATGGTTTTCAAGATTCTGGCTCAGGCATCCATTCAGAAGGAAACCGGCAACAGGCAAGGATTCGTTGATAGGAAAAACTGGGGAAATTAAGAGTATACTGAAGAATAATTCCTATGAGATTGCGGTTGACTCACAGTTATGGAAAGCTGTGCCTGATGATCCTCAGGAAACATTTGCAAAAGGAGAAATAGCATATGTTAAGTCAATCAGGGACCTTACATTATATATCTCAAAAATCAAATAAGTAACTTTCCCACGTTAACTCAGAAATCTTTTAGACTTTAGGTTAAATATACAGGTACCACTGATATGGAATCGTTAACATAAACAGGAAAAATATACAAAATTAATTATAAACGAAGCAAAAAATATTTATTATTAGTTTCCTAACTTATTATTTTTCATCAGATGCACCTTTGTCATATGGGACACCATGAAAATCAGAAGAAATACTCCTATGAGATATTCTACTATCACATCCCCGAGCAGTCCGAAATGAACCGTGAACATCTTATATGGTACAAGAAGGATGTACATGAGAAGGATTCCAACCAGCATGATAATGATCACTGCAATTGCTGGTTTCATGGACCTTAATTTTTTGAAATACAGAACGGCCGGGGAAACCATGAATATAATACTCAGCGGGAAAGCAATTTCTGAAAACCCATTCCACTTGACATGCCCTATGCTCTTAACCTGTACTGAAGCAACTGCTATGAGTATAATACCGATCAATATTATTACTATTTCTATATAAAGTTTAACGTTAGATTTATTTTTAGGCTCTTTTGGTGGAACAGTATTCTGTTCTGCCGGTGCTTCCTGATCTACCTGTGGTTCTGTTCCATTCTCGAAATCCCCATTATTTTGATCTGCCATCCGGTTAAGATAAATCTGTCATTATTAAATTTATCTATCATATGTATTGAATATACCGGATATGAAATTTGTGGTGGTGTATAATAGTATTGCATAAAATGAGGCTGACGGTTATTGTCGATAATAAAATACATAAAGAAATAGAATATACTGAATGCATGGAAGATGTATATATCGTTTCAGCAAAACGTACACCCATAGGGAAATTTGGAAAATCACTTTCAAGGACCAGAGCCACTGAGCTGGGTGCGGCTGCAATTAAAGCAGTTATTAAGGATTCTGGAATTGACAGTGACCTCATAGAGGAGGTGATAATGGGAAATGTCATCCAGGCTAATGTTGGTCAGAATCCTGCCGGACAGGCAGCATTCCATGCAGGGCTAAAACCAGAGGTAACAAAGAACACAGTCAATGTTGTGTGTGCCTCTGGCATGCTTGCAACAGAAAATGCAGCCAGAGAAATTATGCTTGGAGAACATGATATAATTATTTCAGGTGGATTTGAGAATATGAGCAATTCGCCATTAATACTGCCTGCTGAATTCAGGTGGGGGCCGAAGCAGTTGCTCTATAAAAATCTAAAAATTGAGGATTCGATGCTGAACGATGGACTGGTTGATGCTATGTATGGTGAGCATATGGGAGTGTCAGCAGAACATTCAGCCAGGAAATACGGGCTAACAAGGGAACAGGCCGATGAATTCTCTGTAGAAAGCCAGAACAGGGCTATCAGAGCAACAGAATCCGGAGAATTTGCAAAGGAAATTGTGAAACTGGAAAATCTGGAAAAGGATGAGGGTATGAGAAAAACATCCATGGAAGACCTGGCAAAACTTAATTCGGCATTTGACCGTAACGGGATACTGACCGCAGGAAATTCATCACAATTGTCTGATGGTGCATCTGCACTTTTACTTTCCTCCGAGAAAGGGCTCAAGGAGTATGGTTTAAAACCTATTGCCAAAATTACCGGTTTCAGTTCTGCATCTCTTGATACCAGGGACTTTGTTGAGGCTCCAATACCAGCAACAAAAAAATTGCTTGAAAAACAGCATAAAAAAATAGACTATTATGACCTGGTAGAGCATAATGAGGCATTTTCGGTTGCCTCCCTGATAGTCAGGGATCAGCTCGGGGTAGAAAATGATAGGTTTAATGTAAACGGCGGCGCAATAGCCATCGGACATCCCCTGGGCAACAGTGGTTCAAGGATAATAGTAACACTGATCAATGCACTCCAGAGCAGGAATATGAAAACCGGTCTCGCTACCATATGCCACGGTGGAGGTGGTGGGCATACACTTACACTGGAACTTGTATAAATTATTTTATAAATTCATTGGCTGGCATTAATGAAAGATTTAAAAGCAATGCATTAATTATCATATGTCTTATTAATAGTATATACGATTCATGAATATATATGACGACGTAAGACTAAAAGCTACCTGGCC
>JAJZWN010000015.1 GCA_021846695.1 Thermoplasmata archaeon | reverse complement strand
ATTACAATAATCTTCACAATAAGTTTATTTGAGTACTTTCTGATTCTATCCTCCGCAACTATTTTATCCAACCTTTGCATAATTAATGGGATGTGGTTCGCTTCCATATCCCACTGATAATTTTCAAATTAATAAATATGGCAATTGTCGAACAAATTATGAAAGTTTGGACACGCTATATAATAAAGAAAAGGATTCTGAAAGAAACACACTATATTTGAAAAGTTTGGATTCTGGAGATATTTATCTTGACTTTCTGCCAAAAAACGATCACTTCCATGTAACATCCAAATCACTCAATTTGATGGAACTTAAATACGAAACTGTTACTAAAAATATTTCTTATTCATTTGAACCTGAATTCATTGTCATAGTTCAGGAGATCTCGATGCTTTTCTTGCTAAAGTTAAAAGCCGCATGGGATAGACACTATGACTTGTCGCTTGAAAATACAACAAACAAGGATCACTTGAACGATAAATTCACAAAGGATTGTGGCGATATAATTGCGTTACTTTCTAGTGACACGTTTTACTCTGCTAGATTTGAATGGTTGTCTTCAGTAATATCTAAATTTGATTTCCTGCGGGGCTTCCTGGATGGAGGAATCATAGAGGACAATTCAACTTTTGAACGTATTTCTGGCAAAGACAGAAAGGAACTAATAAAAAAACTATTGTTTCTTATTTGATATCTGATTGTCTGCATCCAGAGATGAGAGTGGTTATGGACAGTTTTAAGTTAAACAAACCTAAAGAAATTATATAACGTATAGTTTATATAAATGTATATGCTGGTTATGAATCATAAAAAATCAACCAAATTTTTGGCAATGCCCAAAATCAAAAAGTTTATTATATATGGCAAATTAAGAAAATATGGTTAATGTTATTGGATCAATTGATAATGCATCGCTATGGAATACAACCTACCATCTTATATTTACGCAGGAGGAAATATACCAATTTCTGGTAATGGATAAAAAAGAGAGGCGCTCAGATTTGTTTTATACATCTACGGATAATCCTTCCAGACTGATCCCGGTGGCAGGAGAGATTTCAAATTATAAGGTAACAAAGGATGAAGTGAAAAGCCTAATTGCAGAAAATCTAGAAAGGGGTAAAGAGATAGAAGCGAATCTTGAATCAAAACTAAAAGAAGTACCTCCAAAATTCAAAGTGATCCAGTGTTCAAGTATTGATAAAGTTGAACTCACAAATGGAAATCCATTTTCTCTACCAGAGCTTTTACTGGAATCAAAGGGGGAAAAAATTAAATTTCACCTTGTCCACAATAATTTTCAGGGGAGGGGAAAGCTGCAAGATGAGATATTTTCAAGTTACGAAAATATCCTGCGGGAAATATTTGGTGATAAACTTAAGGTCAAGAATTAGTCTTTAGTGCTATATAACTTTCAGGATACTTTTAATGATTTTTTTGAACCATTTTCCCATTAATTTTTATAATACTGCCCACAACATTAAAAATTATTATAATTATTTAATGATCATTTCATTAGTAACAGGGGGTTTATATTTACACATAATATGGTACACAACCCACATTTCTCATAGAATATACAGATTCAGAGTTAAGTATTACTTCTAAGGACAGATCAATTAATATTCCTGTAAATATGATCAAGACCAGCTATTCTGCCCGCCCTTATTCCTCTGAATCTAATGTATGTTTGAAGAAAATCCCAGTTAAATAGATGCAACTCTACATTGGAATCAACCTTACCAGCTGACGTTATCTGTTCTCTATTTTATGTCAATCCTGCAATACAAAAAGTTTTGGAATTGGAAAGAAACTTTGGGCGAAACCATATATTTTTCGAATAATCAAAAAGCCAAACAATTTAAAGACATTATTTGATATAATATGTATTAACATATAAATCATTATATACCAAATATAGATAACTAATAGTGTCAAAATCAGAAGTCACCACAATTCAGCTGGATAAATCAGTTGTAGAAGCACTTAAAAAAGTTAAGAGATATCCGCGAGAAACTTACAGCGAAACAATTCTCAATCTCATAAGATATGCAGAAGAAACAAAAGAGTTAGAAACCTTTGTACAAAAGGCCCAGGAAGAGAGGATGAAACAGCTTTGGGAAAAAGGAGATTACTCGGGATGGGAACATGCCTGAACCAGGCGATGTTGTAATAACAAGGGTGAAATTCACCGATTCCGATGATTCTAAAATTCGTCCCGCCCTTATATTGTTCGAGGAATGGGGTAATGTTATCATAGCCGGGATCACAACTAACACAAGAATGAACGGTATACCAATATCCCGGAGTGATGGAGCTGCTCAGGATAGCGTGATTAAATTGAATTATATCTTTACCATTACAAATGAAGCAATAATTAAAACAGTATTTCATTTGAGTGGAGAAAAAAGAAATTTGGTTTTTGACGAGCTCTCAAAGAAGTTTTCTGCATTGAAATATGATTGATAAATTCCCGTTATTACCATTTTTTGAGGAAAAAGCCATCAGGCTGGCAATGTGAAATGTATCACCACAATGAAGTTACATGCCAGATATATGAACCACATTTATATCTAAATCCTCATGTAAACTCACTACCCATAAATTATTTTATCATTGTCCCACTCTACTGGAAGCATCACTAATAGTCCCTTTAAAACTATATCAAATTGTATATCATACTAAACATAAGTTATAACAATATGTACAGTTACTATACATTAATGATAACGATTGAGATTTCAAGTACGTTTTAACGCTCTGGAACTGCCAAAAAATACTAGGCCTTATTGAACGGATATAAAAGTTGATCTAGAATCAAATAAGATAATTGCTATTGCTGGAGCAAGTCGAACCGGAAAACCTATGTAATGTTTCAATGCATGAATAACCTTTTAAAAAAAGGCGTTAAGAAAGATAATACTCTTTATCTCAACTTTGAGAACGAATGACTTGTTGGAATAACAGCTATCAATCTAGACGATCTTCTTATAGCCCATAGGGAGCTGTTCAATCCGAATGAGGTTATATATGTTTTCCTTGACGAAATCCAGATTGTTGAAAACTGGGATAAATGGGTCAGGAAGATCTACGATACTGGTAAATATCGTCTAATAGTAACGGGATCATCTTCTGAATTGCTAAGCCGTGAAATAGCCACTTCTCTAGCAGGAAGAAACCTTACATACGTTGTTTATCCACTCTCTTTCAGAGAATACATTGTTGCAAAAGGGCTTAAAATTAATGAATTGCAAACAATATTCTATTGAGATGGGGGCTATTCTTAAGGCAATGAATGATTTTTTAGAATTTGGGTCATTTCCAGAAATCACAATGACATCCAGCATATCAAGAAAACTGGAGGCCCTTTCATCTTATTTTGATGCAATTTTCTTCAAGGGCATAGTTAGAAGGTATGGAATCATGGGGGTGGGAGACTTAAACATATTTCTCAAAATCCTATACAGCAGCTACGCCTCATATTTCAGTTCGGTAAAGTTGCTTAATTATTTCAAAAGTACCGGGAGAAAGATAAGCAGAGTTACATTGCTAAACTTCCTTGATTACTCGAGATCAGTTTTTCTTGTGAGCCTACTTTAGAAGTATGAAAAGAGCGTAAGAAAGAGTATTTCTATAGAATCCAATACTTATATAATAGTCATTGGTATTTCCAGATATTTCTCTAACATTGATAAGGTCAGGGCACTAGAAAATGCAGTTTTCATCTAGTTATCCAGGAGAAAAGAACCTATAGAAAGCATAAACTATCTTAAGCTTAAATTCGGTAAAGAAGTGGGGCTTCATTATAGGCGGTAAAAATGGTGAGATCATACAGGTGTCTTATGAAGTGCCCCTACTAAGCACAAGATCTCTAGAAACCTCTGCAATTGTGGAGGCTACAAAGGATCTTTGGGCGAAGTCCGGGAAAATAATAACCTACGATTATGAAAGATAAGAATTAATTGATGGCATTTTAATTCATTACATTCCATTCTGGGCTGATATATTTATGTTACCAATGACGGTTGGAATGGCAATATTTGGGCCTATCGGAGGTAAGTTATCCGATAAGCATGGTTCTAAAGGTATAGCAACCATCGGACTGGTGATGTCAGCATCTGCCATATTTATGCTCACTACTATAAGCGCGTATTTCGTGTATACAGAAATGGCAGTTTTGCTGTTTGTTTTCGGTGCAGGCTATGGAATGTTCAATGCTCCTAATGCATCAGCATTAATGTCTTCAGTTCCCCCTGAAGATAGGGGGGGCCTCTGGAATGTTTTCAACTTTGAGAAACGTAGGATCAACCGCAAGCATGGGGATTTTCTTTACGATACTCATAGTGGCAATGACGGGGGTGCTTCCCCATACACTATTTACCGGACTCACTGGTGCGGGTGTTAATTACTTGGTTGCAAAATCACTTTCATCATTACCACCCACCGATGCCATTTTCAGCGCATTACTCGGGATTAATCCAGTAACTGAAATTGTAACACTGCTTCACCTTGGGCCGCAGATTTCGCCCTCTGCCCTTGCTACAATTACTAGGACAACCTGGTTTCCAGGAGTCCTTGCCCAAGCTTTCATGCACTCACTTAAAAAGGTATTTTACGTGGCATTTGCAATGACTCTGTTCGGTGCTATAATATATTACCTGCGGGAACCTATTAGAAAAAATAATAGGATCGAGGGAAAAAGTGAAAAATAACTGCGAGTATTTAATACAAATTCTTCCAATAAGCGTAAATCATTGAAATAATATGCACATACTGGAATGAAAATATAGAATCAGGTTATTATGGAAGATCCGTTATATGCGGATTTAAGTTCGTAGCCTCTGAATCTTTCAGATATATGTTTCCTGGCCACAAGGGGTCTGGAAGACTACACTTATTAGGACAATTGCTCGAATAATTGAGCCTTTAAAGGGGCAGATTATTCTGAATGGCGGAAATCTTTCAGGCCATAGAGCTAATCTTGGCATTTTTTGCTTCTTTCTGCTTTCAGAAAAACGGATTAGAAGAAAGATTTTTATCATTGATTTTTCTTTGAGAAATATTTATAAAACGCTACCCAGTTGTAACATTGTGTAGAGGAGTCTATGTTAAGGATAAAAAAATAGTATTATCTTAAAACTTTAATCAAATCCAGACGGCCCTTAAATACAAGCATGGAAATCTACTACTTAAATTTCATCTATGACCTTGATACCATTGACCTTCTTGAACGCTCTATTGTGAGTGAGAAGTTCTTTTGAATTCATGGCTTTCATAGTGGCCAGGATTACACAATCCCTCCCACCCAGTCCGCTTTGAGAGTATGTAGAAAGAAAATTGATAGAAGACTTTAAAATGCCGGAGTTAAAATCGACCAGGGTAAGTGTGGAAAGACTGGTTATTATCTTTATTTTTTCATTAAGTACAGACGTTGAAAGATTTCTAAGATAGTGCGCTACTTCCATCAAAGTCACAGTATTCACTACTACTCCTTCTCTTATAGCATTCTGCATGGCTCCATTCACATAATTGTGTTCTGGTAGTCTCCTGTCAAACCAATAAATCCAATAGTTTGCATCTATATAAATTAATCCCAAGACAAATTCACTTCCATATATTTTTGAGGTTAATAGGATCGGCAACAGGAATCTTGGAGTCATTACGGATGAAACCCTCCATTTTCCCTATAAACTCTTCTGGAGATAGCGATTTTTCAATTATTATCCTGTTCGATTCTCTATGCAGTTTTACCTTCATACCTGGCTTAAGATCAAGTGAATCCCTCATCTCTTTCAAAATCACTATTCTGCCTTTGTCATCTATTATAGCTTCTTGAGTCATTCCCACTTCAATTCCCACACCACAAATCTATATGTAAAGTTTTGCTTATGTTTAAACAAATGTTCATTCTATTACTTTGCAAATGAACCATTAATCAAATTATATCTCAATCACATGGATGGCAAGCTGCTTGTATTTATTGTATTATTCATAAATATTAATTCAATATTAACTTAAATCTTTAATTATGTCCTCACAGGTCAATTCAGGATTATAATTCCTCATGATATATGCATAATTTTCCCATTGGTACGGTATCCTACTCATATAAATTTATAGGAATCAATCAGATTTCACCGGTTTTCTGAATGATACTCTCCTCTTCATATAAATGACGCTTCCTTTAGTTACGCTATAGTTGCTTACCACAATTCTGGCACCACATTCACAGTTTTTTATTACATTCATGGCTACAAATCTTACTATCTTACGCCCACAGTAAGGGCAGGTCACTTTATCTTCCGCCTCTAATTCTATTTCCTTTGCCATGGCATCCCTTAACTCTAAAAACGTACCATTGAAGTCTGAGAGGATTCCGCGGTTTCCAATATAAACCTTGATTAAATAATAATGCTTATTGACACACTCAAATTCATCAATATAACAATCAATTCCGTATTTTCCTCCAATGTCCTTTAGATACTTTTCCAGCTCATTTCCCAATTTGTTATCGGCATCTCTCTTGTCAATTCTTGCGTTAACATCCCGGAGAACATCTGATTTTTCTTGTTCCGTCAATGTTTTCATAATATTTATTATATTGTCCTTGCCCAGTTCAATCCCAGAACCAAAATAATTGATTCTGGTCTCCGGCAAAAACTGAATCTGATCAAACAATCCCTCATAAGTTTTTGACTTCTGGCAATAATTGGACAAATAATCAGCTACAGTGCTTTTAAGTTCGTTATGTTTTTTTCTGGAAGTTAAATTTCTTCTACTTTTGTAGTGCAAGATCCTGCGCTTTACTTCTTCAGTATCCAGTCCCTCCTGAAGAATTAACCTCGCAACCTCGTCTCCAGAGGTCCAGCCATAGGTTGTTGTAATTAAATCTTTTTTGTTTTCCAGAATACGGAGGAACTCATTTATGCTCTGATCCGGATTTACATCAGGGTCTATATGGAACAGCAGCTGTGCTGTGGCGATGGCAATACCTTTTTTGCGTTTATATTCATCTTTACTGATCTGAAGCACTTTACATTCACCTTTTTATAATTGTTTCATTAATCAATTCTTATGATAATAGTCATAAAATCTTAATAACTATTTCGATTATCTGTTGATAGTGAAAGGAATTATTGGTAATTAAATGCATTGACACTTATATTTTGCTAGGATGGTAAAGCCTTAGTTTATAATAATTATATTATACTATCCCGCGTCAGTCATTACTGTACAAGAAATCCATGTTTTAGGGGGTCTTCTGGACTCACTATGATTTTACATAGCTGTGTTATCCACGCTCTTCCTGTAATTTCAGGCACAATTATAATATTACCATTTACCGTCTCAGATGAAATTATTTTGCATATAAATCTGGACCCTATTATAGACTCATTAGTGTACTGCCCGTTCACATCCAGTTTTCCATCATGGACAAGCAATGCAGCCCTAGCAGCTGTACCTGTCCCGCAGGGAGATCTATCAAAGCTATTTCCTGCAAAGGTAACAACGGCACGGTAATCATGCCTGCTATCTGTAATCATAGCAAGTGGTTTCAGATTTTTTGTACTATCAGGGTACATCTCCCGGATGGTTTGCTGTGATTTTTCCCTGATAACTTTTCCATATTCCAGAAGTTTTTCTATGTTTGCTGGATCCACATCGATTCCGATAGAATTAGATTCCACTATGGCATAAAAATTGCCGCCGTATGATATGTTTACCGGTATGCTTTTTCCATCTATGTCTATGCTGATTTTCTTTACAAAATATGATTTTACGTCCACTATTGATACAGAAACCGGTTCTCCATTCTCTATTTTTACCCTTGCTTTTACTGTACCTGCCACAGTGTCATACGTAATTACTTTTTCACTGCCATTATTCTGAACGTATCCCAGGGCAACGAGTGCTGTACTCACACCTATTGTGGCATGGCCGCACATATCTAAATATGAGTCTGTTGTTGGATATATCACTGTATAGTTGCTACCGGGATTTACTGGAGGAAGAAGCACAGCACCGAACTGGTCTTTGTGCCCCCGTGGTTCCTGCAATATCGTTGTTCTTATATAATCATAGTGCTGGATAAAATAATTTCTTACTGATAATGCGTCTGGCATATTTTTAGGTATATCATTCCAGAAAATTATACGTGTTGGCTCACCCTCAGTATGCGTATCTATAACATCAAGGGTTAATTCAGATTTGAGGCTCATGATATTGAAATTATTGCTTTCTTAAATAGTTTGGTATCCATCTAAAATAACTGGCCCTTTATTAAAATATAATAAAGCATCTGCACTGCTAAAATAACTATGGGGGTTAATACCAATAACATCTCATAATTATTCTCTATATCCAGGCCTGTAAATGAGAGGATGCCGGTAAATAGATAAATCATAGAACCGAAAGCTATTAGATTCCTATTCTTCAGGTAAATTTTATTTCCACGAGTTTTCAATTTTTTAGAAAGTATGGCTATGTAAATCATTACAGGAATTATATACTGAGGGTCATCCACATCTATGTTTACATCCTTTCTAAAAACATTGACATATGCCACCCTTGTTTCTCCTGAAAAAATATAAAAATTTATTTTGTTCATCTTTAAATTTTTAAGTCCCTGATGATCAATAATGAAGGTCTTCCCCTCATATTCCATAACAGAATTCTTTTTAACATATCCCTCTTCAAGATAATTATGCCTTATAATGTAAATTCCATTTTCAAGTGATAGATTGATATTGATACTGCCTTCAATAGAAATTTCCCTCCAGCGGTTTTCCGGTATAATTTCTGCAGAGAACCCATTCTCCCCGGTGATTCTACGGTTTTCATATGTATACATTTCCTCCTGCATTCTATATGTTTTATAATTTCAAGGTAAATAAATTTAATTAAAAATATCCGGCATATCAATAAAATTTTCAGCAGGAAGTATAAAAATAAATGTTGAACTATCTGTTAAGGATACTCATTGCTGCCTCTTTCAGTATTCTTGCTCCAGTATATAGTTGGTCCTCATCAACATCAAATGTAGGGGAATGGTTTGGTGAATTTATTCCTTTTGTAATATTGCTGGCACCGAAGAAATAATATGCTCCAGGTATTTTCTGGAGGTAGTATGCAAAATCTTCTCCACCCATGTCTGGCTTTGGATGTTCTATATTTTCCTTCCCAAGAATTTTTTCAGCAACTTCTTCTATATCTCTGGATATTTCCTCGTTATTTATTAAAACAGGATATCCCTTCTTGTATTCATATTCATATTCTATCCCGTATGTAGATTTTAATCCCTCTAAAATTTCTCCTATTCTTTTTATGATTTTTTCCTGCACTTCCAGGCTGAAAGTCCTCACGGTACCTGTAAGCTTTGAATGTGCTGCTATTATATTGTACCTGTATCCAGCATTTATAGTTCCGACCGTTATTACTGCAGGGTCCCTCGGATCTATCTCCCTGGAAACAATCGTGTTCAGCATTTCCACAAGGTGTGCAGTAATGTATATCGCATCTATCGCATCCTGCGGTGCAGAACCATGACCACCTTTTCCGTGCACTGTGATATCAAATTCATCGGCATTTGCCATCATTTCCTTATAATATACTGCCACATGTCCTGCAGGCAGGAATCCCATTATATGCTGCCCGATTATATAATCAACATTGTCGAGAGCACCGTGTTTTATCATATCTACAGCACCTCCAGGCGGAAGCTCCTCAGCTGGCTGGAAAATAAGCCTTATATTTCCATTCAATTTTTCTTTGTCGGCAATAAGCATTTTGGCAGCGCCGAGAAGCATTGCCATATGTGTATCATGCCCACAGGCATGCATGATCCCCTCATTTCTGGATACATATGGCACTTTATTTTCCTCGGTTACCGGCAGGGCATCTATATCTGCCCTGATTGCCACAGTTTTGTTTCCCTTCCCCTTTATATCCGCTATTATTCCGGTTTCAGTTATTCTTTTAGGATTAAGGCCCATTGCTCTGAGCTCTTCCTCAATCTTATCTGCTGTTTTATATTCCTTGAAGCTCAGCTCAGGATATTCATGAAAATACTCTCTGGTCTTTATTATATATTCATCTATTTCCATGTTTAATCAATTCAATACAGTATATTAATTATTTTACAGGGAATCCGATAAATTACTTAATTAAGTTTAATAAAATTATATCAGCCCTTATACCTATATTGCCTTAATAATTATAAAAATAAAAATTATCTTTTGCTTTTTTTATTGGGGTTGTAGGCATAATTATTATATTTTGAACGGTACCATACAGCAGTCATGATTATTGTTACTATAACAAAAAAACCTGTTATGGCAACAGAATATGCATGTGGATCATAACCATTGTACGTTCCCGATGTAAGTGCTGCAGTAATTATAGTAATTCCTGTCATTACCAGGATAAATGCCTTTATTCCTGCCTCACTCCTGTATTTTGGCTCCTTTTCTTCCCTTTCCTTTTCATTGTTTTCTATTGTTTCCATTTTAATCCACCACCTTTCTGTATATTATGTGAGCCACGATCAGCAGTGATATCATCACAACTATGAAGAATTCTAGACTGCTTACTGCCATCTGCAAATCTCCACTCAGTATATGCCCGGACGCACATCCATCAGCCATTCTTGCACCTAATAACATAAGGAAAGCGCCGGAGAACGCACCCGCTGCCCTCTTTATCTGGCTGTTTCCGAATCTCTTCTCCCATGAAGGAGGTATTACATTATTGAATGACTGAAATCTCCTTGTGAAGAATATGGACGCCAGAAATGCTCCGAATAATGTGCCTATATCACTGAATGGCTCCCATCCAATAGTGTGTACAACCAGTGTACTGTATTTCCATGTACCTGCAGGAAGCCAGATTTTTGCAACAATCCATGAATATGTTGTTGATTCGCCGAATATCTGGTGCAAGAACATTTCAAGTACAACAGTCAATCCTATTATTATGCCCACGGACATCATAACAACTCCGAACAGCTTCGATGAAACAGTCCAGTGATAATTTACCTTTTCAGGTAAATTATGCTTGCCCAAGGGCATTGAGGAACCTTCAAGAAGCATACCTGCAGTTTCCACATATTTGCTTTCCTCTTGAGGGCTTAAACCTCTCTCCTTATGCAGTGATGTATATGCACAGCTTTTTCCACCTTTATATCTTGGAAGAAAATACGCCACTGAAAACATTATAATTGCCCATGCCACTGCTATGCCGAAGCCCACATACAGGTCGGTATCAACGGCTCCACCAAAATATATCTGTCCAAAATTATCGTATGTAACAAGCCAATGGCCAAATGAAGTCTGGTATATTAAGGTCCAGGATGCGGCACCAAGCAATCCGCCCAGGACAGCATACACTGCATCCCTTCTACCCTCTCCCAGTGCCATCCACACTGTACCAGGCACGTATCCAGATATGGCTATGCCTGTTCCAAATATTGCTGCACCCAGGGCAACACCCCATACATAATCTGGCTTAACTCCCCAGTGGAAGGATACACCCAGTGCTGCCAGCCCATATAATGCCAGTGCACCTGCACCAATTGCAATTGCTATACACCCTACAAATAAACGATCTTTCCATCTACCAAGCCTGATCAGAACCTCTGGATTTGAAATACCCCAAGCCTCAGCCAACCCACCAATTAACATGCCGATGAATAGACCAATCCATTCCCATGCTGTTACTGATATCATTTTAACTCACAACGAATTATCACAAAAGAATATTTTAATACGTTACCTTATATGTTAACTGTTTTATTTAAGTATTGTAATAATTACGTTTATACGCCAGTTAAATCCAGATTATAAAGTTATAATAGAAAAAGCAGTTCTTATTTCTTCAATTCATAAAATAAAAATAAGCCCTGTACTCAAACAGCATAAAAATTAATATACAGTGTGTAAATGGGTTGACCATGAACAGGCTTGCCATGGCAGATTATACTATAGGTGCTGTAGCCGTTATACTTGTAATTTACAGTGCAATCTCAAATATTTTCTTTTCATTCAAATATTTCACCTACTACGCTGCCCTGCCCACCCTGATAATTCTTGTACCTCTGTACTTTCTGCATAGACATGTATACAAATTAAGAAATTCAAATTAAAATGTTAGAAAAATAATTATTCAGGAAGCCTGTTTTTCAAATTCGGGATGTTCCTCTATGGTACTTTTTGTCATACGTTTCGTAAATATGACGAAAACCAGAGCCAGTACTGTTGGTATTATAACTGTTATTATGGCACCATCCTTGAATTCAGATATTGTGGGCACTTTTGAAAGGAACGCCGCGTAAAGAGGGCCACCTATTATTGTTCCCACATTGAATATAAAGAACAAAAATCCTGAGATGGATCCAACTATTCTGTCCTCAACGGAATCCTGGCCAAGGGCCACAAGAAGGTCAACATAAACTCCCCATCCTGAACCGAAGATGAATGTGGCAATGATTAATCCATAGTATGATGTGAACAGGAAAAACATTCCTGCTGAACCCACTGCAATGAGCAATGAGGTTATTATTACCATGTATTTTCTTCCTATTCTGTCGGCAATGAAACCTATGGGAAATGCCATAATGAATCCACCGGCACCGGCCATGGAGGCTATAACAGCAGCATTACCATCGGATAGAGATAGTCCCTTGATAAGATAATCCGAAAAATATCCTAAATACCCTGCGAAGAGTGCAATACCGAAGAAGAAAATAGATATAGAAAGAAGAATTATATTTCTATTAAAAACGTTTTTCAGTTTTACCTTGGTAGCAGGCTTCTCCTTCTTGAATGTGACAGGTATTATCATTATTACCAGTGCAAGTATTATTATTGCAAGAGCCCCGGATATTTCAAAGGGCAGCCTGAATGCTGGAAGGAATGGCTCTATTAAGTATGGACTTGCGAAGAGCCCAACTGAAAAGAATGTTGCCCAAACGGAAACTGCTTTCCCCCTGGTCTCATAAAATATATCTCCCAGCAGGGCCACACCTGCAGGCTGGAATATTCCCACACCGACTCCAACGCCAAGCCTGGCTATGAAAAGTTCAGGGGTTGTGGTTACGAAACCGGTCATAATTGTAAATGCCGAAAATATTAGAACAGAAAGTATAACTGTGTTTTTAACAGAATACCTGTCAAAAAGATATCCACCCACAAGGCTGAATATTGCGATACCTATGGCGTATCCGGTTAATATCAGGCCGATAGAAAGATACACTGGCCCGGTCAGAGAAGGCACAATATAGGTTGAACCAAAGGAGTATATTTCCCCATCAAATCCCTCTAAAAATGCAGGAAGCCCTGCCACAATAGCTATCAGAATAAATCTTTTAAGGCTTTCACCGGCTGCCTGTCTGACAGTCTCCTTTTTCTGAAAGCCAAGTTTAAATATGCTATCCATAAGCATGACAAGTTGTAGCATTATATAAATATATCTCAGGAATATTCAAAATTAAATTATGGGAATATAAAAATTTCCGGATATACCTTAATTTCAAAATAAAAATTAACTATACAATGCCAGTATTTATTTATAATGTAATATATATCTATTAAGTAATAATATTCATTTATAATGTCTGACCAATCAGACGTGATACATTTAAAAAATTAAATGTTTATTCATAATATCAGCAGGAATCCGCCGATTATATCGAGAACCGGCCCTATCACAAATCCACCTCCCATAAAGAGTATTATGAATCCAAGAATTATAATTATGACACCATTGGCCAGTTTATCCTTTCTGTGTGTTCCCCTGGCCATGGAATATATGATATAGGCAAGTATTATCCATATCACAGGGAAAATTGCCATCAGCACTGAACTTCCTATTACTGCAAATCCAGCTGGATTAAAAAACATGAGCTGGGCAGCGCCTGCGAGCCCGGAAATAAATAGAACAAGCAATCCAATGATTCCTGAAAGCATTATTATAACTGAACCGAGCGTTGTTATGAGATACCGTATTCTAGCGTTAGAGGCCATTCTCCTACATAATAATCTTTATATAAAAATATATGTAAATATATAACTGTAACAAATTTTTCAGTTATTATTTATCATCTCTGACGCATGATTTTCCATACACCTTCTGGTAATCTTTCCATCATATTGAACATGCTGGCTCCATACAGGGATTGCCCGCCGTCTGCCGTGATTACCTCTCCATTGATATAGGATGCCATATCCGATATGAGGAATGCAGCAATAACTGCTATTTCCTCCTTTGTCCCCAGCCTTCTCTCCGGATTTCCTTCTATTATCTCATTCTCGTACTGTTCCCCGGGTAAAAGCCTGGACCATGCACCTTCGGTTTTGAATGCTCCCGGTGCAATTGCAACGGTTCTTATTCCATAATGCCCCCATTCAGCTGCCAGTGACCTTGTCAGGGCAAGTACACCAGCCTTGGCCACCGCAGAGGGGACAACATAGCCTGACCCTGTCCATGCATATGTTGCAACAATACTCAGTACTGTACCCTTCACCGAATTTTTGATCCACCTCTTCCCCATCTCCAGTGACGCATAAGAACTGCCGTTAAGAACTATCCCGATTATTGTATCAAAAGCTTTAGGGCTCAGGTCTTCTGTTTTGCTGATAAAATTTCCTGCGGCATTGTTTACCAGTACATTAATGCTGCCCGTTTTTCCTTCTATAGCATCAATAGCTTTTTTCAGTTCATCAGGATTCCTCACATCACATTTTTCTGCCTCTATCCTGTATCCCATTTCATTGAAGTACTTCTCAGCCTCTATCAGGTGGCTTTCCCTCCTGCTTATTATGGATACCGATGCACCCAGTTTAAGAAAGGTTTCTGACATCTGTTTTCCCAGGCCAGTGCCACCGCCCGTTATAAGAATATTTTTTCCCTCCAGTAAATTATTTTTGAACATAATTCTCTATACCTGTTATCTGTATAAAATCCTATTGATGGACACATATTATCCTCTTTATCCATTAATATCGCCTGTTAATCGTTTATTTTTATTACCTTTTTTCTTGATGTTGGTCCTCTTGCAATTTCTATGCTACGGTAGTCTATATTGAAATATTTTGAAAGCTGGTTTATTATATCCCTGTTTGCCCTGTTATTTTCAAATGGCTCCATGGTATAAACATCGTACCATTCTTTTCCAGGGCTAATCCCGGATTTGCCCCTATGTACATGTACATTGATATAATTAGCCATAAAAACGCATCAGTTTCACTGTATTTAATTTATCCCACAGATTATGAACAATGAGGCTGCCGGTGTTATTACCACACCTCCTGCCCTGAGTGTAAAATGCAGTTATTTAAGCATGGCACGTGAGATTATCATCTTCATTATATTCAATGCACCCTCAGCACCGACCAGATATGAAAATATTCCCCTGGCACTTCTTTCTATGCCGGAATCCTTTGTATAGCCATAGGCACCGAACCACATCATTACCTTTTTTACAGTATCCATTGCAATCTGCGGTGAAGTGAGTTTTGACATCGAGCTGAATATGTAAAAATCGGGATCATTCATATCTGCCATATACGCTGACTTATAATTCAGCAATGATGCCATCTCAATTTCCGTATTAATGTCTGCAGCCTCGAAGGCGATTGCCTCAAAGTCGGCCAGCTTCTTGCCGAATGCTCCTCTTTCCTTTATGTATTTTAGGCCCTCATCAAGCATCTTGACAGATAGTCCATTGCATGCTGCTGCTACCATTATCCTTGCATGGTTGAATCCGTCCATGGAGTAATAAAATCCCTCGTTTATTTTACCTATAATGTTTTCCTCAGGGATCTCAACGTCATTGTATTTTATTCCAGAAGTTGATATGCCCATCCTTCCCATGTTCTGCAGCTTTGTTATTTCCACACCATCGGTATCTGCCGGTACATATACCATGGTTATGCCCTTATGCCCCCTGCTTTTATCGGTCTTAACCAGTGTCAGATGTCCTCCACCGTTTTTCCTGGCCTCCACTGCACCGCTTATATACATTTTCTCGCCATTGATAATAACCTTTCCATCTTTTATTTCCCCAGTGGTGGTTATGTTTGCAACATCGCTTCCGCCTGAGGGTTCTGTGGACGCAATTCCTATGAATTTGTTTCCGTTTGCAATATCTGGGAGGATCCTGCCCTTCAGTTCTTCCTTTCCGTATTTTTGCAATATATATGCCCATGATGTGTTCAGTAAATAGTAAACAGCTGTTGCCATACTGGTATCAACCTTTGCAATTTCCTCTGATATTATTACAGAGTCCATGAAGGAAAGTCCTGGGCCCCCGTATTTTTGGTTTATTAGTGGCGATATAATACCAATTTCACCTGCTTTTTTGAAAAAGTTTTCCGGGATTTCCCCATTGTCATCTATAGATCTGACAAAGGGCTGCAGATTTTTTTCCAGAAACTCCGCCGTATTTTCTCTTAATAATTGCTGCTCATCGCTGAATGAAAAGTCCATGGGATTTTATTATTTAGTCCCTATTAAATATATCTAAAAGGCTGAAAATAAATGACCATGAACATAAACTTTTATTTATACGAATGTCATACATTGTCATGGATAATTTGAAAAAACTTGTGCCATACTGGTTCTTTGTTTTTACAATAGGTTTCGGTTGGTTCATTCTCTCGCCGGTTATTCCTGAGCTTATGGCGCATCTTTCGGCGTCACTGTCAGAAATAGTGCTGATACTATCAGTATATGGTTACACAATGGCCATTATAGGGCTTATCGCAGGAGTACTTTCTGCAAAATTTACGGTAAAATCTTCAATATATCTTGCCATGGTTTTTTCCATAGCGGGGCTATTCATACGTATATTTGCAACCGATTATATGGAATTTCTGATTTTATCCATAATTGCTGCAAGTGCATATCCATTTTCACTTGCACCGGTTGGCAGCATAGCAGAATCCATGGATAAAAAAAGGTCTGCTACAATAACAGGATTGAGCATAGGCTTCCTTTTCCTCGGAATGTCAGTCGGCGCACTTCTGGGTCCCTACATATATCTGGCCTTTTCACTTGCAGGAATAATGGCATTCCCTGCGGCATTGACAATAATTGCATCTCTATGGCTCTTTGTGTACCTGCCACAGTACCCAGAAAAATACCGCGGCAAATCACTGAGAGGTGCCTTTAAACCGGGCATGGTCAAAAACTGGTACATAGGACTATCAATGGCCTCAATATCTATATTGTTCGGTGATATAGCAGCCACTGCACTGGGATTCCATTTTACCGGAACATTCCTGCTGAAATTATCCGGAGTCATGGGCGGTGTTGAATTCCTGGGATCAGCCCTTGGTGCCCTCATACTGCCATTCATTTTTGAACGCTACCATTTAATAAGATCCGGTACAGTCCTGGCTGGCCTTGTTTCCTTTATATTTGCAATTGTCCTGCTGTACACCCTGGTGTATACAGATATTGCAGCCATCATCACGGCATCCTTCTTCATATTCGGATTTTTCGGAAATGCATTCTGGGTCATGGCACTGAACTCTATTATAAACTATGTTGATGATCCTGCCAAGGCAGGTTTTGCAACCTCAATGTACAGTGTTGCCACAAACATAGGGGTTGCCATCATACCGGTGGTTCTCAGTGCAGATTTCGTGAGCATAACGAAATCCATATATGGTATAATTCCAGCAGTTGTCATAGTCCTTGTTGCTTTTGCGATTTCCCCTACAATACTTGCAGGAAGGCGGAAGAGCTCAAGCGAAGCAGCCGCAGAGTCCTAATAATATGCATTAAAGAACATTAAAATAACAATATCCACTTATCCATAGATAAGGATGGAATTCAAAGCTACATATGTTTCATGGAAGGACATAGAGGACTGGGCAAAGGGAATAATGAAAATGATCGTCAAGGATGGCTATAATCCCGACATTATAGTTGGCATTGCCCGTGGAGGCCTGGTTCCGGCAAGAATGGTCGCAGACTATCTCTTCAAGAAAGACTTACTTTCAATAAAAACCGAGCACTGGGGAGTAACTGCAACCATGGACGGAAAAGCTGTTCTCAAAGAAAAATTGAATTATGACGTATCCGGAAAGACTGTTCTCATAGTTGATGATATAACAGACACAGGGGAAAGCATGAGGCTTTCATATAATTATATAAAATCACTGAATCCTTCGGAACTGAAGACCACATCCATGCTCTATGTGAACGGATCGAGCTATACACCTGATTATTACGGAAAAGGGCTTTCCAAGGAAGAGTGGGCATGGTTCGTATTCCCATGGAATGTTTATGAGGATACATACAACCTTTCAAAGAAGTTCATGGATGCGCCCGTTGATGTAAACACTTTGAAGGAAAAATTGCGTGAAAACTATAATTTGAATGTGGAGGATGTGAACCTGGTAGAGGTACTTAATGACATAGCCGCACTGAAAATGCTGAAAAAACATGGAGAAAAGTTCTCCTTACCATAATATAACAAAATTTATTTAACCAGGTTTCTATATATAAATATGTCATTTTTACAGGATATAAAATCCTCAATCATAAGTGAGGAGGACGATACATATATCTCTCGAATACTGGAGGATAGAATCAAGATAAAGAGTTTTATAGTTCCGGATTATCTTTATGTAACGGATCTGATAAATCCTGTCCATTCCTATTTTTCAAGAAAATATCCAGATATTGCAGTTCCGGAAAGTGTCAATTCAAGAATGAAATATGGGGAGGAGGTTCATTTTCTTGCCAGGCAGTGGTTTGAGCAGATACCTGGATTTTCCGGGTCTGAGGTAATACTTACAGCCACGCATATGGGTTTGAATGTTGTGGGTAGGGCAGATTTCATGATTTATGATTCCATTGTTGAATTCAAAACAAAAAATGTGGACAGGGTAAATATAGAGAATATATACACTGTGTACAGGTCTGATCTGGAACAGTTGCTGTTCTATGCAGCCATGAACAGGAATTTCACAGCTGATAATTTTCTGGTTTTTTTCACTGAGGGAAAATTCCATGTTTACCGTGTATCTGTCAGAGACCCTGCAGCGGTGGAAAATGAGATGGTATTCCGTTTTTCTCTGATAAAGAGAGGAATCGAAAACGGCGATATAAGCGATTTTCCACGATGCTCATATTTCGGGTATGGATGCCAGTTCTCAGAGGCCGGGGTGTGCATGTGCCATTCCCTGAGGCCGGGGGATCCAGCGTGGATAAAAAATGTGGCCACAGTTGCAGAGGATCACGAAATGGAATCAACTCTGGAGGCACTGTACACAGAGGATGCAAAAAATATTGATCTGAGGTTTTATGATCTAATATATCCCAGAAAATATTATCATAAAATAACAGGCGATTCAAGAAATTCAGACAGTGGTGCATCCATACCATCATCATACTATGAAAAAAACAATATCAAGTTCTTCGTCATAGATTCCATTAATGGATCGGTTCTCAGTGCAAGCGGAAGTGAAATTTCAGAGATAAACAGGGTTTCAACCCTCCCTCTCTATGGGGATGACAAGTACATCATAAAAAACATTTATGACGAAAATTCCATTATACCATATCTTCTGAAAATTAACAATTCTGTGTATTCCGGAAGATTTCCCGATACATACTACTCTGAGCTCGCTATAATGTGTGCAAGGAGAAACAGAAAAGAGGGAGTCCTGATAACAGTTTATCCAAGGCTGGGCAACATTGTAGTGGCAAGAGATATCCATTTCGACGCAGATCGCATTATAAGCATATGCAATAAAGCTATCAGGGAAATCTGGGAGGCTATAGAAACCAGGAATCCGGATAAACTGGACCTATGCCCTGAATTTGCAATAAAATCCTGTGATTTTGCATCCTGTAGCTGTAAAAAAGAGATTATAAAAGGTCGGGAGAACAATAAATAAAATTATCCGTATATATAACTCACGCCTTTCTCAGGGTATTTAAATCCCAGCGCGCCGAATGGGCACGCATACAGTGCGGCACCGCATTCCAGGCATCTCTCGTAATGGACTGTTATTCCATTTTCCTTGTCTTCCTCGTAGGTGCCTGCTGGGCACACCTTTGTGCATGGCTTGTCCACGCATGTTTTGCATATATCCGTATTTACGGTTATATGGCTGGTGTTGCCGACTTCATTCTTATTTAATCCCAGACGTTTTATTAAATCCATCATATCACCTTCAGCATATCTTCTATAAGTGTATAGTATCCAATACCGTTCTTTTTAACCTCACCACGTATAACATCTTTTATGTTATCCCGGGGGTTATCAGTAACAGAGAACATTCTCTCCATGATCCCGGCCATCATTTTCGGGTATGCATCAAAAGTCCTCTCATTGCCGAACAGTGTCGATATCCTTGAAGCTGCTTTCATATCCTTCAGTATAAAGCTATCCTCCAGCATCTGTTCATAGATGAAGGTATCACTGAAATTTCCGGAATCGAATATTTTCTTAGCAGCCTCTCCTGCAATCCTTCCAGATTCTATGGCATTATCCATGCCACGGATTGTGAAGCCATCATTGATAAGAAATCCTGCAGCATCACCTGTAACCATTAAATTATCCGCATATCTGGGGGGCAGGCTGTCAAAGCGGTAAAATGGTATCAAATGAGCGGAATATTCAAGCAGTTTTCCATCTATCCCAAGTTTTTCCCTGAAATCCTCAATTATGTTAAAAGCCTTCTCTTTATGCTTTTCCAGCGAATCCAGCTTCAGTGTAAGCCCGATAGAGGTTGTTTCTTTATTTGTATAGGAGAAACCACCACCCTTTATGCCATCGGAAAGACCCAGAATAGTTCTAGCCTCACCGTAATCCCCCTGTGTTTTTTTGTCTATTATTTCTTTAATTCCCACCATGAACTGCTTTGGCATGAAATCCGGGTTATCCTCAATTTTTTCAACAGGCTGCATGGGAAATTTCTTTTCCTTAACAAGTCCGAGGTACCTGGATGCAAATGCAGCAGCACCATCACTTTCTATTACCAGTGGTGTTCTTATATCTCCCCTGTCGCTTCTCAATACAAGGCCTCCATCCTCGCGATCAATACCGCTAACAAGCGTGGAGTATGATATAGGGATACCCAGATTTTCAGCTTCTGATGCGAACCATGCATCAAACTTTGATCTCAGTATAGAATAACTGTTTTCAGTCTCCTTATTTTCGAATGAAAAACTTATCTTCTTTTCTCCGGTGTAAATCTCAAATGTCTCTTTCTTTATTGGTAGTTCAAGTGGTGCATCTTTGAATTTTGGCCCCAGAAGTTTCTTAAGGGAATGAACATACATCCTTCCGCCTGATACGTTCTTTGACCCGGAATGCTCACCACGTTCAAGAACTATAACAGAAAGGCCCTTATTTGCAGCGGTAATTGCCGCTGAAATTCCGGCAAGGCCCCCACCAATCACTGCCACATCAACATCATAATCCATAATTGCGTATAATCAATAACTTTAATAATTTTTGGTATTGGATGTTAACCTTTATAATACCATTGCAGACCTGGAAAATTCAGGGCTCCCTGCTGCCATGTAATCATCCAGTAATCAATGATTTCCACACGTCCTTTTCTGTTTTTTTCCGCCTTTTCAGATAGCCGGTCCAGTAATCGTTTATGAATTTAACAGGCACAGTGCCGTTGTAAACCCTGTAGGAACTATCCCTGGCATACATGTATTCAATATCATGAAGGACTATATCTTTTATTGTTGATTCCTTCATAATATAATGGCTGTTGTTCTCTTTATCATTCAGTATATAAAGAAGTTTTTTCCTGTTTCTGTTAAAATCTATGTATTTCAGTATTTCATTTCTTGTTCCACGTGAAAGCTGATTCCCCTCATCCATGTCCCTGTGAATCAGATCATAGAGGCTGGTTTTGCCTATTTTTCGTTCCTCAAGCGGGAGTTTCATGATTTCAAACATACCATCACTGGAGGTCAGAATTTTTATATATTTATAGTCCTTATTTCCCATCCTTATTTTCAGGTCTATGTCGCTGTCCCTGTAAACTTTTATAACAGATATGCGCTCTGGAAATGCATCAAATAGGTTGATTACCATTGCATATACAGGTTTTTCAGAATCGTTAATGTCGTTAAAATTTTTTTTGAGTTTTTTGATATTGCCCGCCTTAAAAACTTCGGCTTTCATCAGTTATTGTAATGCAATCAAAATATATAATATATTACGAATCTCAATTTTAAGCTAACACTATGATAATTATTACGAATGATATTAGTATCAGAGAAAATTCATGAAGTAAATTATGATGCTTAATAACCGGGTTTAAATTTTTAATATCTGGCAATTCCTTTTCAATTATTTCATCCTTTTTTATAATTTCCAGTGTTTTTACCTTATTTGTTATGTATGTTAATTTTGCTACTACAAGGCCCACAATATTATCTAAATATATTGTTTGAGGGTCAATAGATGCATTATTATCTCCTTTGGTGAATATTTTATCCCTTCTAATTTCATATATCCTATGCGTTACCATCCCTGAGTTATTTAAAGGGGAATATATGGAAGATGCTCTGTATGTTATAATATCACCGACACTCAATTCATTTATGCTATTAACCCTCCTGATAGCAAGCATATCCCCTGGCATTATAGTTGGCTTCATGCTTTTGCCCCTCGCTATTACATAGAAGAAGTTATTGTCTATTTTACCTATTTTATTATTAATGTTAAATAAGTTAGCTAATGAATATAATAGAAAATAGGTGGAAATTGTGCCAAATGATATAAGATACCATAATGAAGAATATATTGTTTTCGTGGTTACTACACCAAATAGAAACAATGAAATATAAAAATAAAGACTGAAATACTCCAGTGGAGACATAAAACGGTCTTTGATCAATTTAAAAACAATTATTAAATCAACAACAAGCATATATAAACCAATAAAGTAGAAGAGCTTGAGCCATATCAGTGTGATATTTCTTGTAATCAATAAAACTTCTATGGCCCATGCAAAAAGAAAGCTCATGAGCGAAATAAAAACCCCTGCAATAATGTATTTTGAATATTTTTTTGATGCATAAATTGTCTGATGTTATATATATTATTAAACAAAAATGTTTCCATTTCATGAGACATTGTGCATCGAACGATCGTGTACCATATTATGTGTATTTATAAAGGGTACCTCTTGTTGAACATTTCCTTTACCTCATCCTGGCATTTAATTAAAGTATCCGTTCATCTTCCTGAATGCATGCCTGGAATCGAACTCTATGGATTTAAAATAGAACATCTTCATTGCAGAGTCCTCATCAGGGAATGATGATATTACTTTTATTCTTCTTCTTATTTCCCTATTCAATCTCTCTATCTCATTTGTAGATTTAAGTGAATTCCTTATTTTAGAGGGATAATCATAGAATCTTAATAACTGCCCTAGCTTTCTCTTAGTATTGTATATTACATTTGGATACCTGCCATTCCACTTATCCTTAAGTTCATTGAATCTTATTATAGCCTCCTGCTTATTGCTGCATTTAAACATTTTATTTGCATCCTCTATTATTTCCATATCCCTTTCCTTTACCCTTGATTTCAATCCCCTGGAGTAGTGCACAGCTGGGAGCCACTACCTGGGTATATCTTCATTACCTCCTCATCTAAATCTGTAATTCCATCTACTATGAATAACAATGATTCCTTCAATCCCCTTCTGTACAGATCCTCTAAAACGTCCTTGTAGTTATTATGTGATTCCTTAATTGTAAGATAAAATCCTAATATCTCATACTCTCCTGATTCCTTTATTCCTAATGCAAATATTACAGGATCCCTGCCAACAGTTTCCCTCCTAAGGTAGAAGAACAGTCCATCTAACATTACAGCTATGTATCTTTTGTCAAGCTTCCTGTTGATAAATCTGTTTACCTCCTCCAATGCTAAATCTGTTATCCTGGATATTGATGATGGGGAATACCTGTTATTGAATATATCCTTTGATATGGCAGATATTCTCCTTGTGGATACTCCATTTGAGTACAGTGATGTTATCAGCTCCTCAATGCCTGCTGCCTTATTTGATTCTATTATAGCACTGTGGAATGTATTATCCCTGTTCCTGGGAACTGATAATTCCTTTAATTCACCGTGTTTGGTCTTTAAGTTTCTTTTATAATACCCATTCTTTATTCCCGGATTCTCCTCTAAATACTGGTCATGCTCTATTTTCATAAGTAAGTGCTTCCAGCTTCTCTTTAACTGTCTTTTCTATTATATCCTCTACATTTGATATGTTTATATTGTCATAGTCCATATTTTATTGCCTCCTTGAGTTCAGAAGAGGTATTTCTCCCTGTTATTTAATGATCAATTCATTATTAACAGGGGGTTTATATTTACACAAAATATGATACATAACCCTGATGCAATGTTCTTTATCCTCCTGAATACTGTGTCTGCTGAGGGAATATGATTATGATTACTGTTCATGACATATGTTTCAATATACTCCCTTGAGGATATTGCATTCCTTATTACATGAATAATATCCCCTGATGAATAGCTGGACTGTGGCGTAACAGGGAATATACTCTTCAGTGAGGAGGAGAAAAACTTTTTATCTGCAATAACATTATTTATCTGGGGGATTGTTTTGTTTCTCATAACTCAGAATTAATTCCCACGATTTTAACTCTGGCTGACACTATAATTTTATTAGTCCTAATTGTTGCAGGATTTAACAATTATAGTTACTGCTATTAGTCAGGCATATGGAGAGTCTGCTCTGAGAAATAAGACGAAAGAGATACTGAAAATCAACATGCACAACCTCAGGCAGTACAGCTACATTAGGCACACAGGCCCTGGGATGATCAAGGATTCCGGGGAACTGTACCTAGAATAATATTGCCCCAAAGCCACCATAACCAAAACATTTATATATATATATAAATGTTATATAGTATTATGTATGTTGAAAGGAAAATTAATATAGACAAAAAGTTGATATATTTTATATTAACTTTGTCCGTGGCTGGTTTTTTGTTATTGTTTGTGACTACCAATTTTGGGGTTAGTCTTAATAGTGGTACCATTATAATAGCATACTCTAAAGGACTAATAAGTTTTCAATCTACAGCTCTTGGATTGACAGCATTATTTGGGAACTCTGGTCTAGCAGCTGCGATATTAAGTCGCATAACGGTGGGGGATGTTTTGGGTAAAATGGCTGCGGAAACTATAGCAGATGAAACTATACTCGCTTGGTTGGGTCCGTGGGGATTAGTTATTCTTGCTGGGGTGATCGTAGCTTCGTTATGACATGCTTAAGTTTTCATTTTTAGTTTTTAATTAAAAATGTAGAGTGCTATTAATATGTTTCATCATAAATCATATAAAATCATATTGTTTTTAACTAAGTATTTTTCTATATTTTTTATGGTTATTATAATTTTAGAGTATTTATCTATTTTTCCATTAGTTTATTTAAATGGAATAGTAAGATATTCTGTAACGGGAGTCATATTTCTTGGTTTACTGATAATGATAAATAGTTTCTTATGTTTTAAAAAATCTTCAGGCAATAAAACACAGCTCTTATTAGGGTCTATAGTAGATTTAACTTTTGTAGCGAGAATGATTACCCTCTTTAAAGAGAAAGAACGTGATGAATTAAACAAATCAGACGCAGATAACACATTTTTATTCGGAGTTTTCATCTTCCTATTGTTTTTTATTATATATTCTTTATTTAGCTTAATAATATTTCACTATCCACATCTACTAAATGAAATATTAAAAACTAATAAAAATTTATCTATAAACGTTCATTTAAAGAATATTCCCTCACTCATAATAATAAGAAATATGATATTCCTCACAGAGATGTATATAGGTTCTTTTTTATTTCTAATTCCAACTATTGGTATTATCATTAGTGATAGTCTTATAACCACTCCAATTTTAGTCCATCTAATAGAGATGGGTAATATAAATATAATATTACCACAACTTTTACTGGAGATGCTTGGCACTTCAATAGCATCTGGCACTTCTTTTCTAATCTTTTATACCCTGTTGAATTCATTGTTTGATAAAGATAGAAAACTTAATTATTTTAATGAAAAATTTTATTCATTAAAGTTAATAATAAGTGGTTTTATATTATCCATCTATGCATTTTTGGTTGCATTTACTATAGAATCGAGTTTATTGGAAAAACATAGTCTAATCTGGTATCATTTTACTTATTTATTTGATATAGTTACTATAATAATATACATTGCATTTTTTTATAATGCTATATATAAAAAAATTTTTCAATTTGACGAATTGGTGTTCTCTTCATTGGCTAATGGAATAGTATTATTTGTACTAATTGCACAGAATTCAGGTATAAGAAATATGGAAATATTATATCTGGGCATTTTGTTATTAATCTCTTTACTTTATCCTATTATTATCATAATGAATAACCTTAGATCATTTTATATTGAAAATTTCAAACAAAAACAGTTATATAAGTATCTTAAATATAATAATTTAACTATATATAATGCACTTGGTAGAAGTATGTATCCTGAAATAAATTCAAATGATTACCTAATTGTTAAACCGATAAAAAACTATTATGATTATAAAATTGGGGACATTATATTATATGAACCATCGTTTATTTACAATGCTATACCTAAAGCAAGGTTTGTGTGTCATAGAATAATTGGGTTTAAGAATGGTAAGATAATCACAAAAGGTGATAATAATAAAATTGCAGACCCATCGGTAAAACCATACCAAATATACGGTGTGGTTATTGAGAAATATGATCAAGACAGTCATTCATTTGAAGTATTCGATGATAAATATATAAATTCTATTAATAATAATGATATTAATAATCTATTTAAAAACAATTTTGTTAAAAGTAAAAATAGTTTTATTTATACAAGATTAATACCTTTATTATTATCATTTGTTATAATATTATTATTCCTTTTATAGTTAAATAATTTTCCAATTATTAAAGTTAGAAATCATGAAAAACCTTATTTAGCCTCAGCTATATGACGATATAGCTGTGAGAATCGGAGGCGGCTGTTATGCAACTTGACCCTTGAGGCCGTTAGTAAGAATAACCACTCTTCGACTCGATTTTGATGTTGGATAGTGATTCTTAAACAAAAATGTTTCTATTTCATGAGACATTTATCATCGACCTCTTATAATAATTGTGTTTCCTTCTGTAGCCATCCTTTAAATTCTTTAAGAATGCCCTGTATTT
>JAJZWN010000080.1 GCA_021846695.1 Thermoplasmata archaeon | reverse complement strand
GCTGTTTCCAAGTCCAACAGATATTATCATTATTGCAGTTCCTTCTGGGCTAAGTGATGTATTGAATCCACTTACTGCTGTCACGTTGTATATATATCCTGTTGAGCTCTGCAGATCTGATGCAAAGTTGCCTGCTGATACCTGGCTTGCAACTATTCCACTGTTTGCTGCATTGTATGTGCTGTTACTGGATGTTGTAATTGTTGGTGCTGCTGAGGATACCATAAAACCAACTGTTCCATTGTTTGTTATGGTTGCCATAAACACTACATATTCACCAGGAGCGAAATTTGTCACATTGACCGTGTACTCCCTTCCACTAGTAGCAGTTGTATAAGCCTGTGTTCCTAGACCCAGTTTATACATTCCACTGTCATGATGGAATGGCTCTGCAGCTCCTATCTCGTATATAACCCCGTTTGGACCCTGTACTGTTAAAGGTGTGTTATTCGCGTTTGTTCCGGTAAGGGCCATGTTGTTTGTCCAGGTCAAATGACCTGCTGTGTTATTAATGGCAATACTTGAACCCCCAGAGAATGCAGAGAACGCAAACGTTCCCCCCATTGCTAAGAGTATGGGCACTACCAATAATACGGCTAACTTTTTGTTCATTTTAGTCACCAGAATTTAATCTGTTAACTGTAAATAAGAAAATAAGAAAGTTCTGTAAGATACAGATTTTCATAACAATTGGCCTGAGGATTGTTTAAAAAATATTGTTCTTATGTAAAATAAGTAAGTATTGTACACATCTAACATATGTATCAGAATTAGGTATCTTTAATAAATAAAGGTTAAACCAATCTATACTTCTAATATTTATGAACAAAAAACTGAATTTGGCACTTATTATAATAATCGCAGTTATTCTTGTATTCTCATCATTGTTAATAATAGAACCCAGGGAGCATACCAAATATATAAGTGAAACTGATTTTACATCGAATTTACAGGTAAATGTGCAGGCTAACCTCACAAATAACAGTTTGTACAGTTCCTCAACTCTCTATGACCCCGGTGTAGTTTATCAACATATACTTAAAAATATGACGGTTTACCTTGACGGGACATTTCTTTCTTCAAGGGAGCAGCCAGTAATTATATCCTATGCTATATATGTGGATTCTTCCAGCCCCTCCTGGAACAAAACATTTGCTTCCAACATTACCAGTTTTACATTTACCGGGAGCCATTCAATAAATCATATGGTAATTCCTATCAATTTAAGTTATCTGTATAATCAATCTGCAACCATAGATAATCAGCTTGGGTATAACAGTGCACCCTCAATAGTAGGTATCAATATAACGGTTACAAATGCAAACAATGGTGCATCCTCCAGCACAAGTTTGATCATATCACAGGGTAATGAGCAGTACCTGATCTCTTATGGAAAACCTGCGAATCTTACTGGAACTACAGAGTTAAAAGATTCCTACGGACAACGGCCCTTTGTGGACATACCAATTATTTATGGCTACATAGTAACCTTATTAGCTGTCACAGCGCTGGTTTACCTCATAGTTTCATATATAGGGCTACCAAGGAAAAAGAATAAAATGGAGATGATACTCCAGGAATATGGGGACAGGGTAATTGATATAGATGTAATGCCCAGGGGAGGGATAGTAAGGGTTGATTCCTTTGAAGAGCTCATCAAGCTATCCGATGCCTACCATGAACCATTATTCAACATTAAAAGAGAAAGTATGTTCTTTGTTTCCCATGATTTCAAAAATTATATTTTTTCAGGATTTGGTGATAGAAAATGAATAGAATGGCATCATTTATTTTAGCATATATTGTGGTATATCAGCTTTCCCTGCATTACATAAGGAATACATGGATTACTGTATTAATATCACTTCTTCTGCTGTTGCCGTTTATATTCGGTATCAAAATTAAATTAGACAAAGATGTGGTAAAAATAGCAATACTTGGAATATTTTTTGAGATTTTTCTCCTTGAGCCTGGAATAGCATTCAATAAGGTTTCATTCCATTTTTATCTTTCAACACTTCCTGCCATAATTATTTATTCTGCCTTAGGTGCCTTTTCTTTTTGCCTTATACTTTTGGGATTTAAAAAATCAAGAATAGGAAACTTTGCTAGTAGAGGGCTGATTTTTGGTATCATACTACTGTTATTCTATTATCCATACAACGTACTGATAGACTCAAAAATCATTTTTTCCCTTGCTGTGTTTAATATTATTTTTATGTTCTTCTTTGCCATAGCTGTAATGTTTATTTATTACAAGACTAATTACAATTTTATTGCAGCATTTATATTCCTTTTTATGTTTATATTATTTAATTCCCTTTCTATAAGCATTTCAGTATCGAAGTATTATTATCTTATATGGGAAATGGTTAGTCTCTCACTGATTATTTTTATCTCAGATTTTGTAATAAAAACATCGTACCAGTTTGAAAATATATTCAAGGGCAGCAAGATAGACCTCAAAAAAGCAATTAGAAAGTCAAAATCCCTGATTGCCCTAATAATCGTAATAACCATCGTTTCGTTAATGATAACACCGGGTATTGTTGATCACAGCTACTTTGTAATAGGAGACCCTACTGGAAGCATGTATCCTGTAATAAAACCCGGATCGGTGCTCCTTGTAGGTCCTATTAAACCATCGCAGGTGAAAGTGGGGGAAATAATAGTATTCAATGCACCCTGGGAGAACGGAACATTATTTGCACACCAGGTAATACGCATATGTTATATTGGTGGCCATGAATATTTCAGAACAAAAGGAGTTGCAAATCCATCAGAGGATCCTAAACCGGTACCAACCTATGATGTCAGGGGACATGTTCTGTTTTCTATACCATATCTTGGATATGCACTGATTTATTCCAAAGTGATTTTAGCCATAATTTTCATGGGTGTGGCCGGTCTTATACTATACCCGAGCAAGAGTAAAAAATCATGGAAGCCAGATGGGACAGGGTGGTAGAAATGTATGGTACTATAAAGTATAGTCTTAGGGGTGAATGATATGGTGAACAATTTTGAAATAGTTTTTGACAGCAATGAATGGGAAGATAGCTACAACGAACCACTTGATGGAGTTTCACAGGAATATAAATTTGATCTCATTATCCACTCCAGGAAAACTGACGAGAGAATACCGGTAATATTGCTGAAAGGTAATAGTGAAAATAAAATGAGAAAGGTAAAAGAATTTATAGACATGGTGCCTAAGAACGAATTCAAAAGAAAAATTGCCATATACAGTGGAGTGATAGGACCTGAAATAAAGGAAACAGTTTTAAAATACGGAATGAAATTATACAAAAAAATAATAATGAACCAGGGCAATATGGAAAAAATAATAGAAGTGCCCGGAGCCCAATTTTTTGACGATTATGGTAAGGAAATGGAAAAGGGATATGAAAAAATCCAGAGACGTGAAAAAATATTTATTGTAAAGGAAATTCTCGAACTATTGAAAATTAATGATAATATAAATATTACGAAAATAATATATAAATGTAATTTAAATTATAGATATGCCGTGACCCTTTTGGAAAGCCTTATCAAGAAAGGAATTGTTGAAAATATAGAATATAAAAATGGAGTGAAATACAGGATGACTGGAGAAGGCCTGAAATATCTTGAGCAATTGCAAAAATTATACGGCATTAAATCTCCCTGAAATAACTACAATTCTTAGCTATAATATAATTGTCATACCATTGTCATAATTATTATATCTAAGCGATGAATTGCTAGAGGCATCGATTAAAAATCCTGAAAAAAGCATGTTTACATGAATATAAATTTAATAGTATATAAATGAAATATTATAGACTTTGACACCAAAAATTAATTAATAATGATAAATTTATTATCTATGAGCATAAATAATGATGAACATTCTATAAATATTGAAAATTTGTATAGCGATAAGATGAATATTAACTCTGACTATGAGCTGATTATAAAGGATTATGACAACAACAGAATTTTGGCTATTTTGCTCACTGGGAATATTATTGATAAGATTAACACCCTTAAAACTATAGAGATTCCGAAAGACATTAAAATAAGCTCAATAGTGGGCATATATTCTGGCATGATAGACAGTAATGTGAAAAAATTAGCTGCCAAGAATAAAATCAAACTTTTGAAATCATTGAATTTCAATTCAGACATTTGCAATATTTCTATAAAATCGAATAATAAGAATGCAACAAAAACGGAATTTACAAGTTGCTCAAAAAGATCGAAAATTGAAATAGAAATGGAAATACTTGATGGCATAGCTTCCAATGATTCAATGCCGATTACAAAGATTGTATATATGTGCAATCTAAATTATAAGTATGCCACTGATCTTATAGCAACGATGATTAAGAGAGAAATGCTGGAAGAGAATGAAGAGAAAAACGGAATGAAATATAGAATAACTCCAGATGGAATGAAATACCTGAATAATTTGAAAAAAATACATATTAGTTGAGTTTGTTTTATAACAGATATACATATTGGTTTAATAACTTAAATTAAGCTATGTTATTATGATATTATTGTCCGAGTTTTCGTATATGATGGGAGTATACCTGATAGCCCTGGTTTTTATGTTGTTATATTTAAAAAGGAAAATAGGAAAAATTTTTCATTCCATCGAGGAGGATAAAAATATTACAGACCTTCTATTTTTAAAGCTGTTATTAGATTTTATTTATAAAAATAATTTATTGATAAATCTTGAGAATGTTATGAGCAACTTAAGGGTGAATCCCCAAAATAACATTCTTGATGTGTTTAAAGATATTATTCCAGAAGCTGAAAATGAAATAGAGGGCATTTATAAACCTTTGCATAAGCTTGACAGTATCAAACAGAATTATGACATGATAATTGAAAATTTTATATGGCTCCTATATTTTACCCTGATTTACGGAACTATTATGGTGGGTTCTTATATTATATATTACTTAAAAATCTTCAGCATTAATTCATTTCCTTATCTGCTAATAATATTATCCATGTCGGTTTATATAATAGCAGTGATATCATCTTTTCTTATGATAATACACATATTTATACTGTTTTTAAAATCCAGAAAGGAAATGAGCCATGCGTTTGCTTAAATAGACGATTCAGGAGAGAAGGGTGTATATAACTCCTTTCTCA
>JAJZWN010000079.1 GCA_021846695.1 Thermoplasmata archaeon | reverse complement strand
TGCATCTGTATATGACAAGAATATTGCATTTGAAATGATTGACTCTATAAGGAACTATAATTATATTTTAATGGATGCTGCATATGATTCCTCTGATATATATGATTATATCTTTGAGAATGCACATACTATGCCTGTTATAGATACCAACAGGAGAAGAGGAATTGTTCAGGATAGATTAACATATAATAGAAAACTCGGTATAGCATTAAGGAAAAAAAGAATCATCAAGATACAAATTGCGGTGGGAGATAGAAAGGACATTTTCCATTCTTAAGGAAATACTGGGAATGGAGTATATCTGGTATATTAAACACAGGAATTATGATGTATCAATTGGAGAAATAATAGTTGCATACAACTGCATTGTAATGGCAAATAAAATAACCGGAAATTCAGGGATGAAAATAATGTACATCGTGAGTTGACGTATGTTTGGACACTCTATTTATAAGTATTGTAATTAAGCAATTGTTAAGGATTTGTAATGAAAATTGATATATATCAATTTACAATAAAAGGTAGTGATATAAATGGCAAAAATATTTGTAATTCTGACCAAGGGAAAAGATGATTTGAATATGGTTAATGTGGCAGCCAATTTTGCGACCAGCACTGTTAAGAATGCCGGGGCAACAGTTAATTTCATGTTTCTGGGAAGGGGTGTGGAAAATCTGTTAAAAGATTCAAACGGAATAAAGCCCGTTGCAGATTTAGTCAGTCAGATGAAATCAGCCGGCATAGAAGTAACTTACTGCAAGGTATCCGCTAAAGGTATAGGCCTTATGGAAAGCCAGTTGCTGGAGGGGGTCGAACCGGTTATGGGCGGTGTACAGACGGCAAAGGAAGTGGATGCTGGATTTTCTGTTGTTACTTTTTAAAATTTTAATAATTTTTTTGGGAACATCCTACGGTAGCTAGAGGATGTAATGTCTTCAATTCAGGACTAATCTTTACAATAAATCGTATGATTTTATTTATTATATAGTATACGATATATAAATAGCATCCGTATGGCTTATACTATTTCCGTTAAAATTAAGCTAATTATTTTCATAACACCAATAATTAAGTGGGATGCATTACATCTGTTCAACTGTTCGACCAAAATAGCTCAATCATATATGGTATCTGAACTTAAATATTATATAAATCCTAACAATAGAAATTCCCTTTGAATACTAATATCCTGTGTACTTAGTGCAAATCTTATCTTGTTTTCTTTATCATAAAGCTGATTGAGGCCATTTTAATGATAAAAAAAATTACACTATTATAAAAGACACGCCCATAGTTTTTATATAAATAAACAAAAAAATTTATCAAAACTTCCATTTCATTTCTTTGAAAAAATCCAAGATGTTAATACAATCTATGCCATATTTACTGGCTATATCAGGAATATGATTCTTTTTGTTTCCCTCCTCCGTGATAATTTTAACTATATTTGGCGTATCTAAACTTTCCTCCTTGTGAAGTACTGCTATGCCTATCAAATATGGGTCTGCGGGATCATTGCCGGTGCTAGTTAACCCTAAATTTTTAGTAAGTTCTGGATATTTATCAATGATTTCAACAGCCTTTTGAAGTATTTTATTATTCAAACTTATAAAGAATATTTTGCTATAGGTTTTAACCCAGTGATATGCTGTATCATCTCCTCTTTTTAGTTCGTTTAAAACCTGGAAAGGTGCCTTTATGTTTTTACTCTTTATTTCATTATCAAATTTTGAGTATAATGTTCCGAATACCTCTTCTGGATACTTATTAAATAAGCATATTAGTGATGAAGTATCAATAAGATAACTCATTAATTCACCGTCTCCACCAACTTTTTATATGTCTTGATTTTAGCTCCGAGATAGGTTAATGCATCATCTAGTGTAATTTCATTCTTTTCATAATTTTCATTTATAAGGTTAATAAATTTATTACCATATTCTGCCTTTATTTTCACGATATAATTTCCACCACCGGCTTTTTTATTAGGAATGATTTTATTTTCCATAAATTTCTTGTATTCAGATTCGAAATCCCGTATATATCCGAGTTTATATAATCTATAGAAAATCATAGAATAACTTAATTTGTATCTGGAGGCAATATGGTTTACGGTTTCGTTTATAGAACTATACTTTTCATAATTCACCTTTATTATATCATCATTTATCAGAAAATATGATGCGAAGTTGTTGCACCATTGTTCTATTTTATCATCAGTATTATAATCATCATCTATATTAGATTCGTTCTGCCCCAGCAAAATATGGGCATATTCGTGAAATAGTGAAAATATCCTGGATTCAGGAGTGTCTCTGGAATTCAGAACAATAAAAAAAGGCTTTTTATTAATTGCTGAAAAACCCCTGATATCATCAAAAGGTAATTGCATTACAATTATATTAAAGGCTTCAACTTCATTTCTAAATTTATTTAATGCATCATATTTATTTCTAGAGTTTAATTGCCCATTAAAATCGAAAAACTTTCGTCTTTCATTTATAGCTACCTCCTGTGGATTTGAATTTACCTCATACCGTTCTATTTCAGGCTCTTTATCCATATTCAAGTTATCATAAAGGTCACTAGCAATATTCTGCAGGAACTCTGTATGTTTTATTTTTAATAATGTTTTATATGATTTGTCCCTTGTTCCAGTGTAAGTTCTGAACACATTCATAGGCTTATCTTCGGGTATTTTATCAGAGAGGAAAATCAGTGGACTAACATTAACAATTTTGGCTAATTTCTGTAGCTGTATATACGTAAGTCTATCGGTATTATTTAGCCATTTTTCAAATTTATTTCTATTAATCTTCATTTTATTAATCAAAACATCTTCAGGCATGTTTATAGTTTTCAGAGACCATCTGATTATGTCTGGATTAACATTTACCTCAAAAGACTTCATTATCAACTAATAATAAAAGAATATTAAAATGTTCCTAGAACATTCTAAATCCTATGAAGTTATATAAAATATAATTTATTTCTCTCCAGACACATCATGAATTTCCTCTTTATTTTCAGGGGTTTTAATATTATAATTTCTTAGATCAAATAACTTTGTTTCCCTGAACATTGATGATATTTCCTCTACTGAAAGATCTTTTGTCTCGGGCATTGTATAATAAAGTGTTATAACTGCAATAACAGAAACTGAGGCAAAAACAATTACCGAATAACCCAGATGAAGTACGGAATCCATATATGGAAATAACTCATCCACAACAAAGCTTGTAACCCAGTCAATAAGTGCAACTATTGCAGCAAAAAATCCCCGGGAGGCCGTTGGAAAATACTCTCCCTGGATTAACCAGGCAACCACTCCCCCTCCTATTCCAAAGAATATAAGATACCCTGCAAGGCCGAAGAGCAATCCAACATCTATATGTACAAGATAGAGGGCACCCCCAATAAAGTCGCTCAGTGCCATGCCTATAAAACCTATTAATGCGAGTTTTCTCCTTCCAACCTTATCAATGCTGGCCATACCGAAATATGTTGCAATTAGCATGATAAAAACAAGAATTGCAGTTGCACCGATAGAATACGCATCAGATAGCACCTTGCTTGTAACTGATGGAAATATTGGAAGGCTGGAAATAATATACGGTCCGTATATCAGGGGTATATTCACGCCGTTGGCGATATAAAATATCATGAACAATCCTGAAATCAATAGTGCTCTTTTGGTTCCAGAGTCAAGTTTACGAGAATTTTTTCTCTGTTTTTCCAGTATGTTGAATGTATAATTAATATCCCCATCATCTGCATTGATTCCGAATTTAGATAATGTTTTCTTTGCCTTATCTGTCTTTTTGTTGATTATAAGCCATCTGGGTGATTCTGGCATTCTGACCCTTATAACAAGCGCTAAAATTGCCGGGATTATTGCAAGCCCCAGAATTATTCTCCAGTCCACGGAATATGCCAGGCCCGGAATTACCAGAAAAGTAATCATTGCCACCAGGAAAGATAGGAATATCCCCAGGATAATCATGTATTGCTGCATTGCGCCGGATCTCCCTCTTCTCTTTCTCGGGGTAAATTCACTTATATAGGCCGTCGCCACTGCCGAATCAGCACCAATGGCAAATCCGACCACTGTTCTTGCTATCATTAGCATTACAACGTTGACCGTTGCTATGGAAAGAACTATACCGAGGGCATACACTCCGATATCTGCAATCAAAAAGAATTTTCGGCCGTACTTATCTGTAAGAAACGCGGCAGTTATAGCTCCCAGGGCTGCACCCAGTAAGGCGCCTGACGCAATATATCCAACAACAAAGACCGACGCATGCTCATAATAAGGTATAAATATAAGGACAGAACCTATATCTGACTGGTCGTAACCGTAAAGAAAACCGCCAAGTGTGGCCATCAGAACAAGGCTTAAATAAAAGTTGCGTAATTCTGTTTTATCCTTATCTAGTTCCAAAAGTAAATTTTTCATGTAGGAATAATAATATAATAGTTTATATAAATTTATGTAATGGCACCGTTATTAATATCAATATAATATAAATATTTTTATAAATGTAATTATATTAATACATATACCCCTGCATGTTGTCACATTTCTCCAAAAATATCCTGTCCGTTTTTATTATTAATTTTCTGAAAATTGATTATAGAATTCTACATCAAAGTTTATTGTACCATCAAAGACCACATGGGCAAAAGGTTTAATGTCTGATATATTGATAGCGTCTAAAAGAAAATTACCGGTTTGCCTTGAACTTTTCAATGAAGATTTTTCTATCAATTACCATACTAATTGCCAATAAGTTATAGAGAAAAATTATCAGGATGTTGAATATTTTTCATTATATATAATGTTCATAAAACATAATTTCTCCTATAGATTCATTATAACATCCAGAATTCTCTAGATGTATTACCTCCTGAATAGGGGTAAATTGTCCTTTTATGATCTGGTCTACGGACAATGTATTCTCTTAAAATTATTCCTTAATTAGATTTTTCAATTTAGAGATTTTGCATGGTAACATCTCACTGATTACCATAAACGTGTATTGCATATCTGCACTACCTGAGTCACAATACTGGATTATATTACCTGACCTTGCATTTCCAGGTTTCAAACATAAAAATTAATGTAACTCAGTTATGTATTATTAATTAAAACCCCTATTTCTTATTTTTAATTAATAACACAGTTTCTTATTT
>JAJZWN010000078.1 GCA_021846695.1 Thermoplasmata archaeon | reverse complement strand
AAAGTTAATATATCTAAAAATAATACCCAAGGGCAGAGGTTACCGAGTTAGGACAAAGGCGCTAGATTAAGGGTCTAGTCTCGAAGGAGTTCGCGGGTTCAAATCCCGTCCTCTGCATAATTATAAGAGTTGTTGCATGGAATTAATTTTCCGGTGTTTTTTTAAAGCTATAAAGATTGCATTTAGACTGGCTGCGCTCTTCATGCCTGAAGAAAACCTATGACACGGTTATAAGAGCCATATTTCATAAAACATTAAGCATAAATATTCTAAAAGGCCTGAAAATGTAATTTTTTGTGGAAATCATATGCATTTTAATAATTTCCTTATTTTATCATATGACTTTTCTGAAGCGGACACTATCAGTTGCTTATTCTCCATCTCACCTGACAATGCCATTGCCATTGATGACACATTGTTTATGTTTTCCATTTTGCCCCTGTAATACACTTTCGCATAATTTTTTATCCTGCTGCTGCCCGCAAAATACAGTGGCGGAATGATATCAACAATATATTCATGTTCCTGGAAATCCTGCAGCAGTGAGTTTATATTTTTCTCAGCTCCCTCTGTGTAGGCTCCCCTGTAAGCAACCTTGAACAGATTGCGATTCATTATGCTTCTAACCAGTTCCGAAGAATTTCCCTTTTCCAGTTTATTAATGAACTGGTAATCTGTCATTTTCATGTCATCACTGTTCTTTTCATTATTTTCAAGATATGCATATCCAAGCATTTTCTGTGCAATTCTACAGGTTTTGTGGAAATAAACTGTATTGAACATCAATATCCTGGTTATTATTATGGATTCTATCGTCGGAATTGATTTTTCCACTCCAACCAGGTCTGTTCCTTCCACAATTAATGTATTGAAAAGCCTTTTATAATCGATCTGTCCCATTGTTACCCCGCAGAATAAAGCATCCCTCCTGAGGTAATCTATCTCATCCACATCTATTGGCCCGCTAACCATTGTTGAAAACAAAGGATATTTTTTAGAAGAACCTGTTGCCACTTCCGCTATTTCCCAGGGATTATATCCATATTTTTCAAGAATATCAGGAATGGTGCTATCACCGTATGGCCCCTTTCCCAGAATAACATCCTTTGTCATATCCTCATGCACTTTTCCGTAAAGCCCGTAAAATTCATTTTCCAACCCATGGCTAAACGGCATGTGGCCTATATCGTGCAGTAGGGCTGCAATTGCCGGTATCTCATCTTTCACTCCAAGGCTCTCTGAAAGCTCATGGGCCATAAACATTGCACCGACGGAGTGTTCAAACCGTGTATGGTTTGCGCCAGGGAATACGAGGTTGCAGAGTCCAAGTTGTTTTATATATCTTAGTCTCTGGAAGTAGCGGGAATCCACAATTTCGCTAAAGAGCCCCTCAATCTTTACCGGTCCATTTACAGGGTCCTGAATAATTTTATACATAAATAACCATAATACTGGACACATCTGGTTCAGACCAGGTGTTTTGGTAGCGTCCTCCACTTCCTCTCCTCCCCGCACCCTCTCAGCATCGATGGTTCGGAATACCGGTGTTCCCTTCCGGGCCTAGCGGGGTTTTCCCGACAGATTGTATATGCATCATCCTTTGAAGTTGCATATGCAAACCCCCGATCCAAAAGGACAGAGACTCTACGATTTCATGAAGACTGCCAAAGGCCTGGTTGCCCTCACCAGACAGTCGCCCCCGCATTTCGGCACGGGTCACAGGGAGTGCCTAGCTCCCCGGTCTAGTCCAGTAATACTCGAATGTGTACATGTTAAAAAAATTTTGCTATTTTTCAAATCTATGTAACGCTTTTTTGTAGTCATCAGGACAATTAAGGTTAAAAAAATCATCCCTTAATATCTCTATATTTTTATATGGGAGATTTCCTGTTTCCGGTTTTTTAAAAAACATGGAAATTCCGGATAATTTATTATTAACAATTAGTGTTGCAATTGCAGTGTCCAGGGAAGATGCGCTTGTAACGAAATCGTGTATCATATCAGGCTTGATTATAACATCAGACGGAACAATTAATACAGGCAACGAGCACGTTTTTATGGCATAATTGAGGTCAAGCGCATAATCGCCCTGCCCCATTATTGTTCTTAAAGAATGATACCCATCAAGAAATCTGGTGTTTTCACTTATGCAAAGGCTTATGTTAAAATTTAGATTTTGCAGGATTTTAATAATAGCATCAATAACTTTCTCTCCATTTACTTTCAGGAGCATTTTTTCCGCTGTGCCCATCCTGCTGCCTTTCCCACCAGCCATTATAATTGCATCCACCTGTGTATATTGCCTATCCATAATTTAATTTTGCTGGAGTATCTCTTATTTACCACTCTTATCCAATTTCATCTGCAAATTTTTTGAAACAAAGCATCAAATCATTCTAATATTATCACTATGCCCTGCTTAGATACCTGGAATTGCTAGCAGTGAATTAAAGCTTCGTGGAATAATTTATATAATATACAAATATATATAATTGAATATATATGGCTGATGTAAAGTTCTGCCCCTCCGAGGCTCATATACAGGTTAAAAAGGGATTGATAAGAAGGTCCAGCACACAGGAAAACTATCCTATGGAACGGTTATACGTTCAGGATATAGTGGAAGGTGCAGTATCCTATAGGGCAGTAGGGTGGCTGTGCGATAAATGCAAATACGTAGAAATCGATGGCACACCAAAATAACAAAACCACAATTATTCAGAAAATATATATAATAATATATTAACACTAATAAGAAAATTTATAATTCCTGTTCACAATACCATAACATGAAAGATTATTATCTGGAAGGTGAAGAAAAGTTCGGATTTTTCACAACGTCGTTTTACAATCGTGTTGCCTGGAGGCTTTTAAAAAAATTATATAGCTTTGCCCTGGATGAAATGAAGGATATGGAACCGTCGTCTATACTGGATATCGGTGCAGGCCCGGGTAAACTGTCATTAATGGTATCACAAAAATTTCCCCATGCAGAGTTTTTTGCCATAGACCCATCATTAAATATGGTAAAGGCGGAGCAGAAGAATTTTGAAAAAGCCGGCATAAAGGCATCATGCAAGCCCGGAAGCAGCAGGGATATTCCATTTGACAATAAATTTGACCTTATATATACAACACTGTCATTCCACCACTGGCAGGATAGAGATAGCAATATCAAGTACATACTTTCAAAATTAGCCGATAATGGAACATTTTTAATAATAGAATTTATGCAGGAGTATTACAAATCTTCCATGTCACTGCACGGAAAACATTCTATTTCAAAAAAATACGCAGAATCATTGAACTTCGATGGGTATGAGCGTGAAATAAATACTTCTGGAGAGTTTATCTCACTTAAATTCAAAAAAGTTTCCTGATCAGTTATGTGGCTGTTCAAGCTTTTTGAGCAATTCATCTGCCTTTCTTTCTATTTCCGGTGTCATTGATAATGTGTCTGGCCACGGCCTGTTATAATTTTCAGCTGGTGATTTTTTTGTTGCGTCTATGCCCATCTTTGAACCCAGGTTAAATAGCCTTGCCGGGTGGTCAAGCGAATCTGTCGGGGTATTTGGAACCATAAAAACATCGTTAACCGGATCGATTCTGGTAGTCATTGCCCACATAACCTGTTTCATGTCATGTACATCCACATCATCATCAACTACAACAACAATTTTTGTGAACATCATCTGCCCGGTGCCCCATATGGCAAACATAACCTTCTTAGCCTGTCCGGGATACCTTTTTTTAATTGATACAACTATCATGTTGCTTACTACAGTTTCTTCAGGTATGTTCATATCAACAATTTCAGGTATCTGTATCTGAATTAACGGTAGAAACATCTTTTCTATTGCTTTTCCAATCCTTACATCCTCATGCCATAGTTTCCCAACTATTGTGGTGGAATAAACCGGTTCTAATTTCTGTACAACTTTCTTTACATGGAATACTGGAAAAGCTTCTTCAAGTGAATAATAGCCTGTATGGTCCCCAAATGGCCCCTCAATCCTTGTTTCAGAAGGGTCTATATAACCTTCAAGCACAATCTGCGAACTTCTTGGGTATTCCATGTTAACTGTTTCGCCTTTTATAAGCTCAAGGTGTTTCTTTGCAAGTATTCCTCTGAAAGAAAATTCATCAATTCCATTGGGTAGTGGAGCTATTGAAGAGAAGAATGTAAGAGGGTCAACGCCTATTGCAACAGCAACGTCCATTATTTTACCCTCGTTTCTGTATTTGTCCATATGCTCTGCACCGCCTTTATGTATGTGCCAGTGCATGCCAACAGTTTCATCATCGTATACCTGCATTCTGTAAGTTCCAACATTCCTCGTTCCTGTATCCGGGTCTTTGGTCATGACAACAGGCATTGTTATATAGCGGCCACCATCTCCCGGCCAGTTCTTTGTTATTGGATAATCGGATAAATGCGGCTCTACAACTTCAAATTCAGAATTTTTCCTGTTATAAACCTTGGGCTTTATTCCACTCATTTCCTTCAGCATTTCAAGCCCGCGTGATATCATGGACTCGGTATCATCAGGTATTCTCACCAGATTCTTTAGTTTGAGGCCGATATTATACGGCGTATCACCCAGTATAGCCTCTATTTTCTTATCTGATGAAAATATATTTCCTATTACGGGCATCTTTGACCCCTTAACATTGTTGAATAGCATGGTTCTCTTCTTGCCTATGCGTTCCTCCTCGCTCAGTATATATGTAAGTTCCAGTTCAGGATCGACTTCTTCGTTTACCCTTACCAGGTCGCCGTTACTTTCCTGATATTTTATAAATTCTTTCAGGTCATCAAATGTCATAGTTACTGATGCCCTGATTAAATATAATTTTTATCTCATAAAATGTATTCTTGGTTTTATTACAGAATCATAAAATTTCATTATAGACTGGATAACGAATAATATTCCTGTAATTAATGCCAGGATTCCCGCAATTATGAGCACTCCAGAAATAGAATCGCCAAGTGCTGCAGGGAGTGCCACAACATTGTAAGAAACCATGGACGCGCCTGTAATAATTAATCCTATGCCAAAGATAAATATTGCGAGTGGTTTTGCAGAACTGGTAAGAAAATCCGATATCATTGCAGAGGGTTTGAAGATAAATCCAAGGATGAGAAGAATTTCCATCACTATAAAAGCCTGTGCCCACAGGGCTGAATTCAGGTAGGATGTGCCGAATACAAAAATATATGGTGCAAGCG
>JAJZWN010000077.1 GCA_021846695.1 Thermoplasmata archaeon | reverse complement strand
TTATTATAAGCATCTTTTCTGCCATAGAGAGTGATTATTCACACCTATATAATTCTCTACTAAACGTTTAAGAAACAAAAAATACATATTCAAACGTATAAATCGCACAGGAAATTATGGAAGTGTATTTATGGCTTATCAGAAAAAAATTTACCTGAATAGTTATTTATCGTGGCTATAATAGTAATGCTGATGGCCGGTTGAATGGGCCCACTATGAGTTAACCGGGAAATAAGCAGTTCCAGCTTTCCAGTTGGCGTGCATATGCCTGATAAAATAACCTTAAAAACCTGTATGCATTTCATAAATAATGGTTAATATAAAAAAATTATATCCTGGATTGTCTCCAGATGTATCAGAATTTGCTGGAAAAAGCATAAAGAATATATCTGATGCCTACGGGACACCTGTTATTGTCTACAATATGGCAAGGGTAAGGGAAAATATACGCAGGATCAGGGATGCTTTCAATGGTATTAACATAAAAGTTCATTTTGCAGTAAAATCCAATTATAATCCATACATAGTTTCACAGATAATCAAAGAAGGCACTGGCATAGATGCGGCAAATTATAATGAAGTGAAGCTGGCAATAATGTGTGGACTGGGAAGCCGTGATATTATTGCGACACCTAACAACCTTTCAGGCACGGAACTGAGAACGATAAAGGAGGAAGGAGTAGCAATAAATTTTGACCATGAAGGGCAGATGGGTCTGTTAAAGGGAAGTCTTCCTGAAACCGTATCATTCAGGATTAATCCAGGAATAGGAAAGGGTGAATTCCCTGGAATTACAACAGGTGGCAAAAACGTTAAATTCGGTATATCCGTAGATGATGCAATATCAGCTTATTCTGCGGCAATAAAGGCAGGAGTGAAACACTTTGGTATTCATATGATGACAGGCTCCAATGTACTTGAACCGGAATTTTTCAATGAATCTAGTGGATTATTCTTTAAAATCGCGGAAACAATTTCAGACAGGACAGGGATCGACTTTGATTTCATTGACATAGGAGGGGGTTTCGGGGTTCCATATACATCAGATGAGCATGCACTGGATATTGGTAAAACGGCAGGTTACATATCAGATAATTTTAGGGCCTCAAATAACCGGGGGTATTTTAAAGATTCGCGTTTGATAATTGAACCGGGGAGGTATATAGTTGCTGATTCGGCAATATTGCTTTCTAAAGTGACATCCATAAAACATTCAGATAGGGAATTAATCGGAATAGACGCAAGCATGAATACACTTATCAGGATTCCACTTTATGGGGCACGCCATGGCATATTATTATCCGGGCATGGGGAGAACACATCCTCTTCCAGATTTGATATAGTGGGGCAGGTATGTGAAAACACCGATTATATTGCAAAGGATATAAGTATCCCTGAACCAGCTGTTGGAGATATCGTGGTCATTGCAGATGCAGGAGCCTATGTGGCTTCCATGGCATCTAACTACAATCTCCTATCACGCCCTGCAGAACTGGTTCTTGAAGGAGATAGAGAAATTTTGACAAAGGGGCATGACGGTTTAGAATCCATGCTTGCTGGTTATAAAATGAGTTGATAAATGCCGGTTTCATTGATAAATATGTACAAAATGTCCATGAAGGGAAGCAACATATTTATATATCCATGATTTAATATCCGAAAAGGTGTGATAAAATAACGAATAACGGAAATAGTTCAGTAAAATTAAAGAAATCCCTATCCTCTGTGGACATATTTCTTATCAGTTTCAGTGGAATGGTCGGATCCGGATGGCTGCTTGGAGTTCTTGCTGGCCCTGCATATGCCGGCCCGGCATCAATACTAACATGGGTTGTAGCCGGAGTATTCTTTATAATTCTGGCACTTGTATTCAGTGAGCTGGGGACTTTATTCCCTTACAGCGGTTCACTGGTAAGGTTCAACGAATTCTCCCATGGCCCTGTGAGCAATTTCTACCTTGGCTGGGCATATATGATCGGTGCCATAGCTACTCCACCGGTTGAAGCAGCTGCGCTTACAGGATTTATCAGCAGTTATGTTCCGGGAATTTATAACTCATCTGTTGCCCTGCTAACTCCACTCGGCGTAATAGTTGCCCTGGCACTTCTGGGATTATTTATTATAGTTCAGTATGCTGGTGTCAACGTCTTTGGGAAATCTAATGCTGTAATGACATGGTTTAAAATGGCTGCTATTATTCTGACAATAATATTTGTATTTGCATTCATATTCCATGCAAGGAACTTTTTTGCACTGTCCCATGGCTTTCTTCCATATGGCCCATCCTCAGTATTCGCTGCCATGGTTCCAGCCGGAGTTATATTCTCCTATGAAGGTTTCAGGCAGGGGCTTGACTATGCAGGGGAGACCAAAAATCCAAAAAGGTCTGTTCCACTTGGCATGATAAGTGCCATGCTGGCTGCTATGGCGACATATATTATGCTGCAGATTGTATTTATCGGTGCAGTAAACTGGAAAGCAGCAGGCGTTCCTGTAGGCGATTGGAGCGGCTTATTGTCATCAACATGGTCTGCAAACCCATTCTTCTATGCTTTCCATTCTACCGATGAGACCCTTCTTATAGGATTTTCCATATTCCTTATTATTGTAGCTGTTGTATCATCGGCTTCCACTCTTGGAGTATATGTTGGATCTTCAGCCAGGTCATTATATGGAATGGCAAAAATGAATTATATCCCGGCATTTTTCGGGAAGATCCATCCAAGATTCAGGACTCCATGGATTTCGCTGGTTGTAACTTTCATAATAGGGGCCATGTTTTTACTTCCTTTCCCAAGCTGGTACGCCCTTGTGGGAATTAATTCGTCATTTACAGTTTTTGCCTATCTGGCTGCCGGAATTACCAACACCTCGTTAAGAAAAACGGCACCGGAAATGGAAAGGCCATTTAAAACTCCCTTCCTTACAGTTATGGCACCTCTGGCATTCGTAATAGCCTCAATGCTTGTCTATTTTTCAGGATGGAGCACGGTGGCACTTCTTTTATTAATAGTCGATGGCGGGCTGCCAATATTCCTGCTTAGCCGTTATGGGAGGGAGACTTTCCATATTAACATGAGATCAGCATCCCTATTTTCTGCTATATACTGGGTAATTTTCATATTTATAGGGATTATTTATGCCCTCTCATTATTGCCATTTGCAGAGTATTTTGCGCTCTTTTCAGCTACCATTTTAGTGACTCCCTATCTGCTTTACAGGATGTCTGAAAGAACTGCATCCATACACATAAGGGCTTCAATCTGGATTGTAGTTTACAGTATTATACTGGGAATAATGTCATATTATGGTTCCCTTGGCATCAATGCAATACCATTTCCCTACGACTATATAATAATGGCCATAATGAGCCTTACAATCTATTTTATAGCCATAAATACAGGGTACCATACGGACAAATTAAAAGAATACCAGTCAACAGGCGGGGTGACAGACGAATAAGCAAATATTGATATTATTCACAACAATAATAAAATTTATATTTTTTTGCATGTTACATATTTATGGAGTTTATTGATTTTTATAAGAAATTTATTTTTTCCAATTCAAAAGGGAGGAATACAATGCTGGGAGAATTAAAATCCCTGAAAATTAACGAACCATTTAACTGGGTATCGGAAATTTTTGAAAAATTATTTGCCGGAAATGATAAAGATGCAATAATATATATTAATGAGGGCACAGGCGAGGAGAGAAGAATATCATACAGAAAACTATATGAAAGCTATAACCAGTTTATTAATTTTCTCAGGGCAGAGGGCATAAATAAGGGTTCAAGTGTATACATTATGGCAGGCTCTATCCCTGAACAGTGGGTTGTAATGATGGGGGCACTGAAAGCCGGCTTCATTGTTATCCCGACGGCAGCGAATTTAACCGAGTATGAGCTGAATTACAGGTTTTCCCAGGATAGCCCGGATGTAATAATATCAGATGAGGCAAGCGCTGAAAAATTGGAACATGTACTTAACACAGAAGCTTTAAAACTGGTAATAGGAAATAGGGAGGGCTGGATAAGCTTTGATGAAATATACAAAATGGAGATAAATGCTGAACCCGCGGAACTTGGAAAGGATGATTTATTCATTAAGTATTTTACCTCAGGTACTACAGGCATGCCAAAGGCAGTAAGGCATAGCTCGATTTTATACCCCATAGGCCAGTTAAGCACCGTTACTGCAATAGGAATAAGGCCAGAGTATATTCACAACAATCTCAGTTCTCCCGGATGGGCAAAATTCGCATGGAGTTCTTTTTTTGCGCCACTGTGTGCAGGTGCCACTGTACTTTCCATAGATTACAGGGGCAGGTTGAATTCTTCCAGGTATCTGGAATTGATAGACAGATATAAGGTTAACACATTCTGTGCACCGCCTACTGCATGGAGGCAGTTCATCTCATTAAAAAATTTAAATATTGAACTGAAGCATTTAAAGGAAACCGTGAGTGCGGGTGAGCCACTCAATGGCGAAGTAATAAACAAGTGGAAAGAACGCTATGGAACTGTAATAAGGGATTTTTACGGGCAGAGTGAATCAACAGCTATGGTTGCCAACCTGGCAGGAGAAGAACCGGTACCGGGTTCAATGGGAAAACCTTTAAAATCTTACAACCTAGTGCTTGTGGATGATGATATGAATTTGATAACCCACCCGTTAAACATAGGAAATATAGCTGTGGGCGATTACTCGGGAACATATGGCCTTTTCCTTGGATATTCGGACAGGGAAAAGGATGCATCGGTTTTCGTGAATGGCTATTATTTAACAGGTGACAAGGCATATTTTGACGATAATGGATATTTCTACTTTATTAGCAGGACAGATGATGTGATCAAAACGTCCGATTACAGGGTAGGCCCATTTGAAGTGGAAAGTGCAATAATAAAAAATGAGGCTGTTCTAGAGTCTGCTGTAATCGGTATTCCAGATTCTATGAAATACGAAAAGATCAAAGCCTTTGTAATATTAAAAGATGGATATGTAAAAAGTGAAGAAACAGCGAAATCTATACATAGTACAGTAAAAACTCTTCTTCCAGCCTACAAGTGCCCGAGAGTAATAGAATTCACAGATGAATTGCCTAAAACTATCAGTGGCAAAATAAAGCGGAAGGAATTAAAACAATTGGAACTGGAAAGGGCAAATAACGGAGTTAAAGATAATTATACATATGATTTCTAAAACTACTAAAATTAATAATTTCATAATTGTATTGATATAATTATGTGATGTATTATATAATTTCATA
>JAJZWN010000076.1 GCA_021846695.1 Thermoplasmata archaeon | reverse complement strand
ATGCAGTTTTAGTCCACGGTGGTGCAGGTAGCCCCAATTCCATGAGCAGTGTACTTGACGATATCCTCAAAAATCTAAAATTTGAAAATAATGTGCTAAATATGGCCATAAGCCCGGTAATGTCAATGGAGGATAATCCCCTATTCAATGCAGGAACAGGGTCTGTTCCCAGAATTGATGGAAGCATACAGATGGATGCAGCAGTAATGTCTGGCAAAGAATTCGGGTCGGTAATATGCATAGAAAATGTTAAAAATCCCGTTCTTGTTGCAAGGGATGTCATGGTTAAAAGTCCACATATAATGCTATCCGGGGACGGGGCAACACAATTTGCAAGGGAAATGGGATATGGATATTATAATCCGGCTACTGAGAGAAGCATGGAAAGATTAAAAAAATTTAATGAGGAAACTACTAAAAATGGTATGCCTGATAAGTTTAAATTCCTGGAAAAGAAATCTGGAGATACTGTTGGATCAGTTTCCAGAATAAATGGAAAATTTGCAGCTGCAGTTTCCACAGGTGGTGCATTCCCAATGCTCAGGGGAAGGGTTGGTGATTCTCCCATAATAGGTGCAGGCATATATGCCGGAGAGAAAGGCGCAGTAGTTGCCACCGGAATAGGTGAGGAAATAGCACGCAATCTTTTATCCTACCGTATATACTCCCAGATTGGAGAAGCAAGCCTTGGAAATATAGTAAAAAAAGAGGTCGATTCCTTCACAGTAAGCTGCGGCATAATAGCAATAACAGAAAATGAATATATTTCATATTCAAACACAAGCATGGCATATGCCTACAGGGAATTTCAATGAATTAACTGTACTGGATTACTCCTATGAAAAACCTATAATAATCTATATATCAAACCAATCTTTTATAGGTTTTATTATCGTTATTATTCTTGAATTTTCATGAACATATATAAATCCATCTGCGATTAATCCTTTCATAAGCGCAGATCCCAATGCTCCCCCAAGATGAAATTCCTTTTCCGTCAGGTCTCTGCATCCATAGGCAAAAATTCTTCCATGCTTCTTTTTTACAGGTATTTTAACGCCGCGCCTTATCATGTTAATTTCTCCCTTATCAGTTAAATCATACTCCGGTTTGTCGCTTATCTGCATAAGCCAGCCATTCAACAATAATGTTTTTAGAAGCATTACTCCTGTAAGTCCTGCCAGATGGTCATAACATCTCCTGCATTCAGAAAAAGAAACATTATTTTCTACTTTTTTTGTTGTTATAGATAGTTTAGGATTCCCTGCCATATCATCTAAATACGTCGTCAAGAGTTCAACCTGTTCAGGGATAATCCTATAAAATACCTCCCTACCATACCGGAGTTCATTAACAAAACCATATTCCAGCAATATTTTTAAATGCCCGGATACCAGTGGCTGTGAACTGTTCAATAATTCTGAAATGCCTTTAACCGTTTTCGCGCCTTTGGAAAGAATTCTTATTATTTCAAGTCGTACTGGGCTGGAAAGGCAGTAAAATAATCGGCCCATTGAGATTTTCTGGTTTTGTTCTGAATTGTTATTGAAACCTGGCATTGATTATTGTATTAGATTTGATAAATATACTTTGCCATATATCAGGGTTTCATTATGGATAATCCTACTTAATTTACAGGGAATACTCAACCTCCATGGAATATAAGAAAAATAATCCAGAAAAAGGACGGATCAATGCCGGAAGCGCGATTATAGTTCTTCTCCTCTTTTCTATAATGGCAGCGTCCAACGTTACTGCACCGATTTATGAACTTTATGCTACAAAATATAATTTCGGGCCATTCATAATCACAGATATATTCGGGATATATGTTTTGATGCTGATTCCATCACTGCTCTTCTGGGGGCAGTATTCAGATAAGCATGGGAGAAAATTGCCCGTTGGAATAGGGGTGATTATGGAAATTATTGGACTGCTTTCCTTTCTATTTGCCAGAAATATGTACATGCTATTCCTGGGACGTGCATTTATGGGTCTTGCCAGTGGGGCCATAGCCGGGCCTGCTAGTGCATTATTATTTCATTATCACAGGAAGGCGGGAGCGGTCTTAACCTCCATAGGTACTTCCGCGGGAACAGCCACAGGACCTTTAATTGGAGGGCTTATGGCCCAGTATTTGCCATACCCGCTGAGACTTGTTTATTTAGTTTCTATTGTTTTTGTCTTAATCCCTGCTATTGCAATGTACCCATTGAAAGATACATCTCCCAGGAATTCTGGATTGAAATTACATTTTCCATTGATTGATAAGGATGTTATAAGAAAGTTTATTTTAAGCTCATTTGTTGCATTCATAGCATGGTCGATTACAGCATTTTTCATGTCTCTAGCTCCTGTATATATTATCACTCTTTCAGGTATCAATAACATCGCTATCGGGGGTATAATCGTGTTCATTATGCTCGGCATAGCCTCTGTTTTCCAGATCATATCCTTAAAATTTAAAATAAAAAGTTCAATGTTTACAGGCATGGCTTTTATCGCCCTTGCTATCCTGTTCATTCTTATCTCGATTATGAAAAATTCTCTGTATATATTCATTACAGGAACCGTGTTCGCAGGAATGGGACAGGGTTTTGCCTTCACCGGTGCAACAAGGGAGATCAAAGAGATTTCACCTCCAGAAAAAACCGGAGATATGCTTGCCAATTATTATATAATTATCTATACAGGAGTTGGGCTTCCGGTGATCATTCTCGGGTTTATGGACAGAATAACCGGATTATTTAATGGCATTCTATACTATGGCATCGCATTCATTGTATTCTCCATATTAATGGGTCTCTTGCTTGCTTTAGAGAATTTTAAGGATTAATAAAATTTATTTATTACCAATTATTTGATTTAATCTTTCCAGTGTTTTTTCGGTTTTTCTGTTAACATATTTTTTGATAATACCGTTAACAGGGCTTTTGCTGAAACTATTTTCCTTTATAAGTATATACTTACCATTCAAACTAAGTATATTGCCATTCTTATAATCACTGAATTCAACGCTGGACCCTGTTGCGTTCTTCATTGCCACAACTCCGGATTTCCTGGCTATAAATGCGGTCATAGGGAAATCCTTATTTTCTATTTTCATGGAATCGCCACATGCAAATACATCATCATAGTCGACTGATCGGAGATACCGGTTCACTATTATCCTTGAATGTTCTGATTTTATGCCGAGGTTTTCTATCAGAGGATTCCCTGATATTCCACCTGCATATACAGTCAAATCCGATTTGATCTCATTATCCGAAGATAATACAGAACCTTGTTTAACCTCTTTCACCCTGAAACCTGTAATAATATTTACTCCAGTGTTTTTGAGGTATTCTGACACATAATCAGATGCACCTTTCGGTCCACGGCCAAGGATTCTTAGTCCAGATTCCAGCATGGTTACTTTTTTTCCTTTTATGATGGATGCAAGTTCAATTCCCAGATAGCTTCCTCCTATGATCGTTATATTTTCGGATTTCCTGATAAGTTCCCTCATGCCTATGGCATCTTCTATACTTTCAAGCTTATGCAGATACTGGCTACCTTCAATGGTTTTTATTTCCTGATTGTGCCCCAGGGCTATAATTAACTTTCCATACGGTATGTTTCCTTTGTCCGTCACTATAAGCCTATTTGCAAAATCAATATCTCTAACAGTTTCATTCCGATCAACCGGCCTCTGTTTATATGCGTAATTTTGATCATTGCCATTTACAACATTAACAAGTCTCGTAGAAATTGTCAAATATCTAGATTTATCTATTAATGTTGATTTCGGATTCTGCAACTTTGAATATATCCCTGAAAGCCCTGCACCTAGAATGAATACATTGCCTGCCATAAAAATCTAATTGGCAATATATATATTTAATTTATGACATGTTCTGTAGCTTTTATTTCTTCCGGTGAAATTCGTTGAGGTTGAAGCTATTGCTGTAATCATGTGAGTTTTATTTTTTAAGTATACTTTCAATTTTATCAAGATCGAATAATAACAAATTATCTTTCTCTCTAAGGGCTTTCATTTTGTCTGTGAAACCGGATTTACTGAATAATATAAAATATTCACTTCTATCCTTGTTATTCCACTGTACACCTTTCGCTTTTCTCCTTAAAGCTTCATATACGGTGATATCTACTGGTCTGTCTGTCCATTTGCATTCGCCAAACATTATAGCCTTTTCTTCCTCATTAATAGCTATAATATCTATCTCTTCCTGATCTTTGCCAGCAGTATTATATCCATTCCTCCCCCACCATTTTCCGACTTTTTGTATTCTAAATGGCAAAATATGAGCTTTTTCATTGTTCATGTAGATAATTAGCTCCCTACATATCTCTTCAAATTTATGTGGAACTATAACATCAATTGACCGTATCAATGAATTAACTACTCTCCTGTAGTTACCCAGTTCAAATTGATTCATATTTGGATAAAAGCGGCCAAACCAGAATTCCGTATAATTATCAGTTAGTTTATAAATTCCTTTTTTATCAATTTTATTGTTTTTATTTGTTACAGGCAATTCATATGTTATCAAGTTCAATATATCTTTTAGTTCAAATAGATATGGCTGCAGCGATGTGGCTTTGACGTCCGTCATATTTGCTATACCGGATACTCTTGTATTTCCTGTTGCAATAGCGTAAAGTATGGAAAAGTATGTTTGAGATCTCCTACCGAATTCTTCAGTGATAAAATCTCTGGGTTCAAACACGTATACGCTGGTATTGTTCAGAAAAATATTTTTTATCATATCCTTTACGTTTTTTATGCCGTTCAAACGAAAATATTTATAAAATTGTGGAGAACCGCCAAATATTGAATACATTCTGATTGCATCCTCAATGCTAACTTTCAGATATTTATATGATGTTACAAAATCAAAATTTTTCAAATGCATTATTGAGGTGGCTCTCTTGTATAATGGCAAATTTATGTCCATAAATATTTTCTTTATAAGCCCAATTGAGGATCCAGAACAGACAATTGACAATCTCGATGTGTCGATGTATAAATCGACATTTTTCTGGAGTGCCGTAAATACAGATTTGTTGATATCCTCAAATCTCTGAAATTCATCAAAATAAACTGCTGTTTGTCTGTTCCTTGAAAGTTCAAATAAACCTTTCATAAATAAATCCCAGTCAGATGGGTTGAAAAGTGACGTGTTAAAATATTCTCTGATTATTTGGGAAAATTCCTGCAATAATAAGTTTGAGCTTTTTGTGTTATCAATATACAAATAGATCCCACCTATTTTATTTATTAC
>JAJZWN010000075.1 GCA_021846695.1 Thermoplasmata archaeon | reverse complement strand
TGGGGACATCTCTGAATCCGATTGGGGTAAGCAATTTGGTAACCTGTTCCTTAACTTCGTTGAATCTTTTTTCGCTGAAGGGCGGTTGAGTTGAGTCCATCTTGTTAATTGCAACTATAAGCTGCGAGACACCAAGTGTTCTGGCAAGGAAAGCATGCTCTCTTGTTTGTGCCATTACACCCTCTCCTTCTCTTGCTGAAACAACAAGAACTGCAGCATCTGCCTGGCTGGTTCCAGTAATCATGTTTTTGACAAAGTCCCTGTGTCCCGGTGCATCAATAATAGTAAAGTAGTACTTGTCTGTCTGGAACTTTCTATGGGTAAGGTCTATTGTAACTCCTCTTTCTCTTTCTTCCTTAAACCGATCCATGACCCATGCAAACTCGAATGTTGCCTTTCCCTTCTCTTCTGACTCTTTCTTGTACTCATCTATTATGTGCTGTGGAATCTCTCCGTGCTCGAACAATAATCTCCCGACGAAGGTAGACTTCCCATGATCGACATGCCCTATTATAACTAAGTTCATATGTGGTAATTCTGCCATTTTCTTTCACCTTTAACTAGGATTAGTAATCCTTTCTTTACCATATAATACTTTAATATTTAAATATCTTTCTTTATCAATTGTCCATTAATTCAATATACTCTTATCCTCCAATATATATAGCAAGGGGCAAATTTAATGCTCCCTTTGAGATGCCCTGGCATTCAACATGTGAGAAATTTAAAAACCTTGGTTAATTTTTAGATTTTTTGATAATAAATATATACTAATTTAAAATAAGGCTCTATGGATTCCAAATTTAATATTATTTCAAAGGACAAGGATTCAATTAAAGTGGAAATGATAAATTATGACAATACCCTTTTAAGGCCATTAGCCGAAGAAATACTGAAAGATGATAAGGTTGTAGAGTCATATTATTATATAAAGCATCCAGATATAGACAATCCACAAATTTATGTGAAGGTCAGCACCGGAAAACCCCAGGCAGCCATTAAAAGAACCATAAAACGCATGAATAAACTTTATGAATCATTGTATACAGAACTGCAGAAAGAACTTGGAAAAACTGAAAGCAGTACAGAAAAAAATGAGCAGTAGATATATTTTAGAGATATCCGGTGAAAATATTGAGATTGCCCGTACCGAAATAAAATGTCTCCAGGAAACCTACAGGGATTTTCAGATAATTTATCTGGAAAATAAATTTATAGTGATAGATGGAAACCCGGATAGGGCAATGAATTCTGCATTTACCAATTATATATCCCGAATCGTTGAAGAAAATGATTATTACGATGATTTTTTGGGATCCGGAATGCCGGAGGGCCTTTTTTATGTGAGAGTTATTGGAAAACCAAAGACAGAAACAGAAAACCTCGAATCAGAAATAGGCAAAAACCTTGGTGGCCATGGAAGAATATCCTTTAAGAACCCAGATTTCAAGGTCAGGGCTATTTTCATTGATAAATGGTATCTCTGCATTCTTATATATGAAAGGGATAAAAAAAGGTTTGAGGAAAGAAGAGCCCCTATGAGACCTTTTTTTTCTCCTGTTTCCCTTCATCCCAAATATGCCAGATATCTTGTTAACACCTCAGGGACTGTTGAAGGTGATACAGTCCTTGATCCATTCTGCGGGACAGGTGGCATACTGATAGAAGCGTCCATGCTCGGCAGAAAAATTATAGGAAATGATTCGTCACTTAATATGGTTATGGGCACAAAATTGAATTTTAAATATTTCGGCATAGAGGATTACAAAATGTATAATTTGGACATTGCAGAACTTTCAATAGATAAAAGGGTAGATGGCATAGTTACGGACATGCCCTACGGAAGAAGCTCTGGCATTAACAATCATGACATAGTGGAGCTATATAAGGAATCATTTATTAAATTCAATGAACTACTGAAAAGCAGTGGCAAATGCTCAATAATAGTAAACAATATCCAGTTTCTGAATTATGCACGGGACTATTTCAATATAGAAAAAATAGTGCCTGTGTACCAACATAAATCCCTGATAAGGCAATTTGTAATTTTGTCTAAAGTTAATTAACCGGAATTATCCTTATCTGAACATTTTCTCCATCTATCTCCCATGTTTTTCCGTCACTGGATGAGGAAAATTCTATGCTTTTGCTCAACGTTTCCTTTTGTATAAGATCTTTGAATTTATCAATAGATTTTCTTATGTCACCTACTGCGTTGATAGTGGTTTTGATGTTTGCTGAATATTCCAGGTTGAGATCTTTTCTCATAATCTGGATTCTCCTTATGATTTCCCGGGCATATCCGGCAAGCAGCAGATCAGTGTCTATATTTTTGTTAATAAATACAGATATTCCGGTTTTTTCATCGCTGGCAAAGGCATATTCCGGGTATGGTTCCTCATGGATCTCTAAGAATTCTTCTGTGAATTCATTTCCTCCATAGATTATTTTTCCCGTATTTTTTAATTCGCTGTATATTTCGCTACCGGACAGATATTCTGCAAACCTGTTTGTATCTCCCCTTAATATGGGAGCTACCTTTGAGAAAACAGGTTTTAGTGTTACTTTTACAGGCCTTCCATCAAATGGGATAAACTTGATTTCCCTGGCGTTGAGCTCAGGAGATATTATATCAAGTATGGACTGGTTTAATTTTACGTCACTGTATACGAGTATGTCGTTTACAACCTGCCTGCCCTTTATGTTTGACTCCTGCCGCGCACGCCTGGACAACTCCATCATAGATATTGCGTATTTGAATTCTTTTTCAAGATCTGTATATATGTAAGAACTATCAGGATCCGGATATTTTTCAGAATGTATAGTTTTTTCGGGTCCGGAAAGTTTCTGGTACATGTAATCTGAATAGAAAGGGGCAAGGGGTGCAAGCATTTTCAGTATATTTATAAGGGTATAATACAATGTTTCGTATGCTTTCCTTTTTTCCTCATCCAGTTCCCCTTCCCAGAATCTCTTTCTGGAAAGCCTGAGATAATAATTGGAAAAATCATTGATCAGATCCATTAAATTCCTTAAGGCTATGTGCATGTCAAATTCGTCCATGTTTTTCCGTACATTTTCTATGGTAGTATTTAATCTGGAAAGAATCCATTTATCCAGCAAGTTTTCTGGTGCCTCCAGTTCCTTGAAGACAAATCCATCAAGGTTTGCATTTGAAGCAAAAAATGAGTATACGTTCGAAAGTGTTCCAAATACCTTCCTGCTGGTATCATTTATGAGTTTTTTATCTATAGATTTTGAATTCCATGGAGCGCCAGTATAGAAGAATAACCTTGCAGGATCAGCCCCATACATAGATATGAACTGGCTAGCTGTGACAAAGTTGCCCTTGCTCTTGCTCATTTTCTGACCTTTCTCGTCCAGGATAAAACTCATGGACATAACGTTAGTATAGGCGTTTCTGCCGAACAGAAGGGATGCTATTACATGAAGCGTGTAGAACCATCCCCGTGTCTGGTCAATTGCTTCAGTTATAAAATCTACGGGAATGTTTTCTGTGTTGAAATTTTTATTGAATGGATAATGCATTGCGGCATAGCTTGCACTCCCTGAGTCAAACCAGGTATCTATGACATAGGGTTCCCTGGACATAGGTTCCGAACATTCAGGGCACTTTAGTTTTACATTGTCAATGAATGGCCTGTGAAGGTCATCGGGTATATTTCCACCATACTTTTCCAGGTCTTCCCTGCCTCCTATGGCAAGATAGTGCTCATTGGCGCATTTCCATATGGGCAGTGGTGTCCCCCAGTACCTGTTCCTGCTAAGTGCCCAGTCCTTTGCATCATCAAGGAAGTTGCCGAATCTCCCATATTTTAGGTATTCCGGATACCAGTTAACCTTATCATTGTTTTTCTTGAGAAGATCCCTTATTGTGGAAACACGGATAAACCATGCATCCAGAGGGTAGTATAAAAGCTTAGTTCCACATCTGTAGCAGAATGGGTATGTATGTTTTATTTTCTGGCTTTTAAACAGAAGTTTATTCTCTTTTAGATATCCAATTATCTCTGAATTGGTATCCATGACGAATTTATTCTTCCATGGGACACTATTGTCAAATTTTCCCTCAGAATCCACGGGATTTACAAGGTCAATATTGTACTGCTTTGCTATGTCGAAATCATCGGCACCAAATGCCGGTGCAGCATGCACTATTCCTGTACCATCCTCTGCCGTCACAAAATCTCCAGCAACAACCTGAAGTGCATTTTTACCAACATGCAAAAAGGACATCAACTGATCATAACGGATGCCAACAAGATCGCTGCCTTTCATGGTTTTCAGAACTTTGGGGTTCTTGAACAGCGATTGTACCATATCTGACAGGACATAGTATTCGTTTCCATCATCTGAAACAAGAGTGTATTCTAAATCTTTGTTGACAACAAGAAGCTCGTTTGATGGCAATGTCCATGGTGTTGTTGTCCATGCTATAAGGTATCTGTTCATGCTATTCTTTACCCTGAATTTTACATACACGGATGTGTCGTCTGTATTTTTATAACCCTGGGCAACTTCATGGGAACTCAGGGATGTCCCACATCTGGGGCAGTAGGGAACTATCTTGTAATCCTTTACAAGCATTTTATCTTCGAAAAGTTTCTTCAGGGCATACCATTCACTTTCCATATAATCGTTCCTTAGTGTTACATATGAGTCCTTTTCATCGATCCAGTAGCCTATCTCGCTGTCTATGGCATTCCACTCGTCTATGTATGTAAAAACACTGTTTCTGCAGTATTCATTGAATTTTTCTATGCCAAAATCCTCAATTTCTTTCTTTGTATTAAAACCAAAATGCTTCTCTGCCTCAAGTTCGACCGGCAAACCATGACAGTCCCAGCCACCTGTTCTCCGCCCTATGTCATAGCCGGACATATATTTGTATCTCATGACTGTATCCTTTACAGTTCTTGTCATAAGATGCCCTACATGCGGCCTTCCGTTGGCTGTTGGTGGACCCTCTAGAAATGTATATTGCTTCAAATTCCTGCTCTTATGGAGTATGTTCTCGATAATTTTATTGTCTTCCCAGTATTTCCTTATTTCTTTCTCGATATCCATCAGTGATTTGTTAACATCAATAGTCTGGTAAAAATTCGCAGTCATTATCCGTTGAGTAATAAAATGTATTTATTATTTTTTATAATTCCCTAGTATTAACAAAAATGCCAGTACACAGAAATATTTTTGGCCGATTTTGAGGCTTTTATTACCCTGAGATTTTTCAGTTCCTGTATTTGCTATATGAGTATATCAGGTCTATAAGGTTTTTCTCCATTTTCTCGTTTATGGTGCCGTCCTCTTTCTTTTTGATTATATAATCCTTGGCATCCTTAATCCCCTTCTTTGACGTAATAGAGTAAATGCTTCCCCTTAAAGCGCCCCTGACACTATCGGGTAAATCTTTCAGTATAGTTCCCAGCATGTAGTTAAATTCACCTTCCCTTCTCATATCTAGTTTTTTGG
>JAJZWN010000074.1 GCA_021846695.1 Thermoplasmata archaeon | reverse complement strand
TCAAGGTTTTTTGACACTGTGCTGATCAGTGCATCCTGCCATTCCCTGGGGGTAAATTTTTCCATTTGTTTGTATTGTTAAATTGTATAATTATGTATTCATTATTATCTCTGTTTATCTTATTCTGGCATTTCAAAGAATCGTCTATAATTTACAGTGAAATTATTACATAACCAAAATAACTGGTACTCGAATTTTTGTGCAGATAATGTATCCGTACAAATTCTAATAGAGTTAAGATGAATACTGGAAACCCCATATTCAATACATAAATCCAGAGAATCGAAAGTAAATGTTGACCAAATGGAAAAAAGCAAATTAATAATACACTGGTAAAAAAATTCAAAAATATCCAGAAACTAAAAACTGCTTTATGTTTTCCTCTCGTAATTTTATCCTTATCGACCGCCCTTGCCTGAAAGTCACAGCTTTCTTGGTTATGTCAGTACGTGTGTTGCTGGAAAGACTTTACCAGTAAACAATTTAGGTGTAATATTATCGAAATATATATATATTGATGAGTTTATTTTGTTATGAAAAGGAAAATGTTATTAAGTATTGCAATAATAGTAATGTTTGTAATGGTTTTATATGCACCTGCAACGATTAATGCGATTACTCCAGGTAATAACAGTATAATCCAAGAAACCCCTGTCGTATGCAAAGTTCATAGTGATTTGATTATCAGATCCACAAATATTTCTTCAAATGTTTTTGGTACAGTAAATTCTGTAGACACTGGATACTTTAATGTCACAAATATTTATTATTACAATTATCACACTTTAGAACATGATATTACCTGTAATGTGGTAGGTAAGGTGACAGGACACACCGGTGGCTCAACGATTATTACACATCAGTTTGAATATGTAATTACTGCAACAAATGCAACGGGAACTTTCAAGGAGTATAATGGTTATGTGGTTATGAAAAATATTGGTTTTGGATGGTATGGCCCCTATACTCATAATTATGTTGCAATGAGTGTGAATGCCGAGATTTATCAAAATGGGGACGTATTTATGCAATATTCCGTCGCGTATAGTAAAACTCCATCCACAGCCTATGTTGCATTAATGGATATAACAAATTCGGTTAAACATGTATTGTGTTAGGTGATTCATGAAAAAGAAAGTAATATTTATGGTTGTAATCGCTATTTTGATCATATTAACAGCCAGCATTATGGTATCTGTTGTAGAAAGCGTTTCCCAGGGAATGGAACATGAAAAAACTTCTCCTGCGGCTTCAGGTTCATCCTTTGTATATAGTTTTGCATCTAGTATAAACTACAAAAGTTTTCAAAATAACAACTCTACTTATTACAATGAAACATTAAAGTTGGGGGACAATTACATAAATGGGCATATGTATGTTAATATTACCACTTCACTTGCTCATTTTCAAAGCTATTTATGCAATTCAACTGGTAGCGTTATAGCAAATAAAACGTTTTCTGAGCCATTGAACGGGACCATGTTTAAGTCTCTTTTTCCTGCTGGAAACCACATCAACACGGGAAGTATACTGGTATTCGGAAATAACTTAATAGCAATAAAAGGAATGTATACTGAATGCTCTGCATCACAGTATACTATTAATTATGGGCACAGGAAAATAGAATATGTTCCCTATGTTGGAAAGGTGGAATCTGTACATAATCCGTTCACAGAATACAACAGTAGCATATTTTTCAGTGCAAGTTTTATACAGTCAAAAAACTACGCTATGTTAGGTTCTGTATCAATTCCCGGAAATTCAACTATTGCCGCAAGAGTTCTGGATAATATAGGAATTCAAACATCATATTTTACAATGAAGCTGGTAAAAACAAATGTTGGGATAACGGCTATTAACTATTCTGCTTACCTTGAGAAATATACCATTCTTTATGCCCTGATATGGATAATCGGCATAGGATATTTATTATCACCGAAAAATAAAAAGAGGAAATAGTTATGGAGGGAATATATTTTAATAGAGTAACAAAAAGGTTCAATGATAAAACAATATTTGAGGATTCAACTTTTAGAGTTGAAAGTGGCATTACCCTATTAATTTCCCCTAATGGTACTGGTAAAAGTACTATTATTTATTCAATAATAGGAAACTACAGAATTAATTCAGGGAGAATATATGTTAATGGCTATGACCCTGTAACCGATCACAAAAACGCTTTTTTAGGCACATCATTAATGCCGGAAAATCCAGCGTATTTTGGTTCAGGCTCAGTTAAAGAACACATAGACCTGTTTTCCAGATTAAAAGGTATAAATAAACGTGAAATATATGACTATCTTTCATTTTTTGGTGTCAATAATATTATAAAATCAACCATAAATTCATTGAGTATGGGTGAACTTCAGATATTGCATATATCATGCTATCTATCCGGCAATTTTAAATTATATATATTTGACGAACCAAATTCCAATCTTGATCAAATGAACAGGAGAAAATTCTCAGAGGCTGTGAAAGGAAAAAAAGTCAATTTCGGTTCTATATTCCTTATAACAAGCCATGTGAACGATGAATTAGGCCAATATGCCAATAACATATTAACCATTTCGCATAGAAAGATCAGGACATTTGAGGAAAATCAAATATATAATGCATATTCACTGAAATTTTACGATCTTGAGGGTATGGAAGAAAAATTGGGCAAACTAAAACATTTTAAGGTTAATGATGCAATAATAATTACTAACACCTCAATTAATAATATAACAAATATGTTACCCGAAGAGAACATAAGAGAAATAATTCGGATTCCACCTGCAATGGTTGATTATTATGAAGCTCAAAAATAACCTGGCATCACTCATTTTCGAAGATTTTGACGGGAGATATTATATAGAACTATTATTGTTAATAACTATATCTCTAACAGTATATTACAGCTATATTCAATTTTTATCAATGTCACCCCATTTAAATTATAGTTATCCTGAGATGAGAATATCATATTATTTTAACAGATATTTATTAGATTCGTCATATCCTCTCTTTACTGTATTTTACATTCTAATAATTGTTGTATCTTCTTATGAAATTTTTTTATTTTCATCAGCTATAATAAAAAATAAATTTATGGTTATATATTCAATGGGCTATAAGAAAAATCACATAGTGCTATCATATTTCACCATGTTTGTTATGTATCCTCTATTCCTGTTGTGTATATCTTATTTTTTAATTTCATACATTGATTTTCTCTCAATTCAGTGGTATATAATAGATCGTTTATTGTTGTTTACTTGTGTGAATTTAATATTTTTTATAAGCATTGGTTTTTTACTGGCCGTTTCCACAAAAAATTCCCTTATACCCAGTGCCTTTATTATAGTATTTTTTTATTTGCTAATCCCATTTGCCTACATCAGGCCGGAAAACACAATAATATATCATTTATTTTATTCAATGAATGCCTATTTGAGTTTTGGATTTAATCATATTGCTATCCAGGCCATTATAATAGAATTTTTACTTTCAATAATTTTCCTAGTTCTAGCCATGTTAATTGCCAATTATAGGGATATGAAGGTGGTCAGGTGAATTATAAGCAATTGGCAAGAATTTTTATCATTTTGGCAATATTGCTGTCTATCATCATTTTCTCAATCCCCGCAGCAAATCATTACGGTAATTCTTTCATATTGAATACTAAAAATAATATAACAGAAACATACAATAATACCACGCATTATATAAGCCAGGGTTATTATTCTTCGGCTGTCTTCAGAACATATGGAGGAGAACTTAAACTTGTTCCTGATCAACAGGCAACATCAGGCGGGCACAATTATTCCGTTGAAACTTATGTGTCTATTTATTCTATTAATCTGCATTACAACGACACAACGGCTAATAAAATTTTTGGAAGAAATATTGAAAATCAAATTGAAATAAAATTAAGTGCGGGGTATTATATGATAAGGTATAATTCAACAGTAACGTTATATCATAACCAAAGCCTTAAGCATATAAGTGGTTCTAATTTTCTAGCAGTTACCCCTCCTAATGATTATCCTTTAATAATTGCAGCTTATGTTCTGGCTATTCCCACAACTATTGTAGGGATATTTTCGGGAATCCTATATTATAAGGACAAATCAAAATATTCCTAAATTAATTGTTTGCCAGTGCCTGGGACTGCTCTACGGTTAACAGTAACTCAAAATTATAAATTATTATCCAATCCTGGAGGTTTAAAATGCCTATCAGAGACGAAAGAATTCAGGGCTCATAGAAGCCATATTACAGAAATTTGCATGAATTTTTTACAACGCCTAAAGAAATTTACTGGCTCTGGCAATTCGGTAGCCAGTTTGCTAAATACAGAGACTCTGTTAGCTTTGAGATGACACAGCATGACAAAAAAGATATACACCGCTTTAATTACACTCCATAAAGTGGTTTTATGGACAATCGATGGTTTATAGGATATGTATTTTCCAATCTTGCTGCTGGACTTACGACTCCATTGATCCCACTGTTTATAGTATTTTATCTTAAAAGCAATGTTGAATATGTTGGCCTTGTTTCTGCACTTGCTTCTCTTGCATCCGTGCCGGCCCTGATTTTCTGGGGAAACCTTTCTGATAAAATTAAGAAGAGAAAGATATTCATAGTTATAGGATTTGTAGGTTCCTTTTTATCCCTTCTGCTGGTATTGATTGTCCACACAATGCCATCCTATATCTTCATGCTTGTCCTTTTCCAGATACTGGCAATGGCCAGTGTGCCTGTTTCCACTCTGTTAATACTGGAAAACTCTGAAAAATCAGCGTGGCCTAAGGTCATGGGCAAATTCAACAGTTATAGTGCAATTGGAACTGTTATTGGGCTTGCCGTAGGAGTCCTTATTTTGACGTTCTTTAAGAATGAGGGGCACCAGTTGATTCCTTATCTGTATGTTATAGCTGCATGGTTTTACCTGATTGCAGGAATAATATCAATAATTGTGCTTAAGGAGCCAAAAAGTGAGATAAGCAGGGGTAAAATAGGATATTTATTCGCACTGCATGTCATCGAGCGTGTACGCTATTTCCCAACACATCTTGTCCATATACCGGGAAAAGAAAATAAGATAAAGATACCGGATCATTTAAAACTATACCTATTCACAACCATGATTCTCATGATGGGCTTTCAATTATTTTTCATACCTTATCCCGTATTTGTGATTAAAAAAATGAATGCAAATGAAAATGACATATACATAATGTTTCTGCTAAATAGTTTGTTCTCTGCTGCAACCTTTATACCAGCAGGCAGGTATATCAACTATATAGGTTCAAACAGGATGCTTGTAATTTCTACCTCAATGAGGGTTGCCCTCTTCCTTGTAACAGGTGTGCTTTCATTTTTTGTTTTTGACACTGTGGGATATCTTCTATTCTTCATAATCATGTACGGCGTCTTTGGAGCCATATGGAGTTTCATAGGGATAAGCGAAATTACCAGCATTTCAAATATGGCCACATCACTCATAAGGGGGAAAGTAATAGGGTATT
>JAJZWN010000073.1 GCA_021846695.1 Thermoplasmata archaeon | reverse complement strand
AGGAGTTTGTCGAGTCTTCGATTCTAAATCTCACAGAATCATTAGAGGTGATTAAATGGTTATAGGCTTGGATGTACATAAACGTTCCGTATATGCTACGGTAATGGAGGATAATGGTACTATTATTATCCAGAAAAATATGGAAAATAATATGGAGACAGTTAATGAGTTTTTATCAGTTTATAAGGATCATTATATTGTAATAGAATCATCAACATCAGGCAAGTATCTTTCCAGGGAATTATTAAAACTAAACTATAAGATACATCTGATTAATCCTGCAAAGGTTCCTGAAATATATAATAATTACAAGAAGACAGACAGGGAGGATTCATTCCAGCTTGCAGATGTATACAGAAAGGGAGGAATGAAGGGGATATACATTCCATCAGAGGAAATAGAGAATATCAGGTCATTGGTTAGATACAGGCATTCACTTGGAGAGGAATTGACTTTAAAGAAGAATAAAATACATGCATTGTTAACATCATACAGAATAATAATAAAAGCCACATACCCGTTCGGTAAGAAGGGATTAAAAGAAATAGAGAGTAATTACAGCAATCTTAATTATTCTGATAGAATAGTTTTAAGATCATTATTAAATGACATATCATACATTAAGGATAGGGAAAGGGAACTAGAAACAGAAATATCATCAATATCATATAACAGCAATGATACAAAACTATTAATGACAATTCCAGGAGTAAACTTCTACACAGCAGCAGGAATATTATCAGAAATAGGAACAATCAATAGATTCGATAACAAGCTTAAGTTCGCCTCATACACCGGGCTTATACCAGGTGAGTACTCATCAGGTGAAAGAATAATAAAAGGGCATATAACAAAGCATGGGCCATCATTATTAAGATTCTTTTTAGTTGAAACAGTGCATTCACTGATAAAGTATACAAGGAAGTTCAAATCTAAATATCTCAGCATAGTAAGAAGATTAGGAAAGAAGAGGTCAATAATAGCCATAGCAAGGATATTAGCAGAAACAATCTATGCAATGCTTAAGAACAATGTAAAGTTTGTTGATCAGGAAAGAAAGGAAATGGCAAACCCTGATGAATTGTACTTCAAAAGGCTTGAAGAACTATCATTGAAGAAAATAAGCAACATGAGAAGAATTGCTAACAATGCTAATGCGCATGGCGATTCAGCAAATTTAATATACCGGGGAGGCATAAAAGATTGTTAAGTATAGGTTTTTCATAGGAGGAGTTGTATAATTTCATTTTGCCATAAATTTTGATTTAATGTAAATCCCCTGTACGGTTAAATACAGGGAATTGATTGGTTTTTTATGACACCAAAACCAATTACTTTTGAATTAAACAGAGATATAAGAAGAGATAGATATAAACTATGAATTTATGAAAATATAAAAAAATTATTTGACTTATATAGTATTTTAAACCCTAGAAATTTCGGTCTTTGATTTTTTTATAAATATTGACGATATTAATGCTATTATAGCCATTATAAATAATATTATTCCTAAAGACACGCCCAATTTTAATGGAATTAACACAACAATTAACGGGCCGAAGCCACCACCAAACAAACGGCCTAACAACAATGTAAAATTTGAACCGGCACCACGCATTTTTGGAGGATATAATTCACTAATCCACACACCATAAAATGCGAAGAATGATGAACTCAGATATATCAATATTAATGATAAAGATATATAATACTTCAATAATTCATAATTAACGTATAAAAACAAAGATGAAAATATTATTGCAATAATTGAAAAATAAATCACAGTTTTTTTTCGTCCTATTCTATCTGAAATATAACCTGATAACCCAAATACAAGTAAAGCTATAATTAAACCTGCATATATTATATAATAATGATTGCTTATTCTATAGTTCTCTAGATAAGTAGGGGCTAAGCTAAATAACGGTATTAAAAACATAAATGATGCAAATGCAAATATTGACCCAAATAATGTTAAATTAATAATATTTTTATTAAAAATATCCTTTATATTTAATTTTTTGTAGTATTTTTGGATATTACCCTTAAAATCAGGTATAAAAAACCAGAATATTATTGAAAACAGTGATATGATTCCTGTTGTTAAAAAAACATATCTCCATGCCACCATTCCATATCTGGGTAAAATTATTGAGGCAGTTATTGCTCCTAATAAGGCGCCCAAAGCATATAATCCCTGCATAAAACCACCTAAAGTGCCTCTAAATTTTGTTTTCTCCATTAATGAGATTAAAACATAACTTATTCCATTTTCTCCATTGACACCAGCACCGATAAAAAACATTAAAATGTATAATTCATAAATATTACTTATAAAATATACCAAAATTGTTAATATTGAATATAATATTATTGTAACAAACAATGTCTTTTTTCTTCCAAAAATATCAGATACATAACCGAAAATAAAGCCCCCGAAGGCTCCGCCAATCCAAGATAATGTTATGGCTATTGTTACAATTGTTAATGAAACATTAAATGATATATGTAAAGGTATTAGCACAAATGTTATAGCATACATTGAATATGCTGCTAATAAAAATGCAATTAAAACACTTGCTATTCCTAGTTTTTCATGCATGTCCAATTAAATATTGTATACTATAAATAGTTTATCAATAAGGTGGCATATATGAAAAATCCGATAATGTAATAGTTTTGCTCCTCCTATGAAAAACCTATACTTAACAATATTTTATGTCTCCGCGGTATATTAAATTTTGTGAATCCTCATCCACATTACTATTTTTAACAGTTCTTCAAGCCTTTTAAAGTATAATTCATCGGGATTGATTGTTTCCATTCTTTCCCTTTCAATGTATCTTACATTGTTCTTTAACATTGCATAGATTGTTGATATGCCCCATTAATAATTTGGACAGTTATGAAAAGGAATATATAAATATTGTAGGATATTATTACAGTATTAACAGGGGTGCATTATAATGAGGAATACAAGAACAGGTGAGGAGAAATTCAATATTATAATGGAGTCACTTACCAGCAATGAAACCATAGCAGAGATATGCAGGAGATATAATATAGCACCATCACTGTTTTACAGATGGAAGGAAGAATTCTTTGAAGGTGCAAAACAGAGATTGTCAGGAAATAAGCCTGATATATCACTGGAAAGGTAAGTTGATGAACTTAAAAGGCTGGTGGGAGACCAGGCAATGGCAATAGAAACATTTAAAAAAAACTTAAAAGGGAGGAGAAGGTAATGTCAGTGGTTATGGATAGTTTAAACTTATACACATCTAAAGAGATATATATAACGAATAATTTATATAAATATATAAGGGAGGTAATCTGATGCTATGAATTTCTTCCTTTTATTATCAGGATTGTAGAGAATTATAAGGTTGACAGGATTTCCATTTGATAAATATACTGTAAACTCCCTCTGGAGCTGGAACTCCCTTAAAGTATCAGAATCCCTTTCATGCATGATGAATGCTGATTCAACAATCTCATCCATGGTGTAAAACAAATCACTGTTCCTTATCATCCTTCCAATATTGTCAAAGGATGCCTTCCTGTTAGATTTTAATTCAGTGACATAGTTGTTTCCAGGGAACTTTATGCCTGAGTACCATGAATTAACAACCTTTCCTGACACATTGAAGTTGTTTTCTGCTGTATTGAATATATCTTCCATGATCTCAAGCTTTGTTTTAAATTCTTTTTTTGACTGTGCTTTCTTAAGGTAAAGCCCTGTAAGGAATGGATAGAATGCATCGGTATTAATATCATATAGCCCGGAGGTAACAGGCTGGCGTGCAGGCACATTGCTTCCTGATGCATGGTCAAAGAACCATCCTACATACTCAATGGCATTTGAACCGGGATGACCCGGCATTGTATCATCACCTATGGACATGACACTATGGTTTCCTATTACTGTTTTCAGGAATTTAATATAGCTCTGTTCCAGTAGTAGTGAATCTATTCCGTGGAATGCCCTGTTGACTGTGCCCTGATTATATTCTGATACAAGTGATGATATGTTTGAGATGCTCTTCCTCCTGTTCTCAGGAGGAATCATCATTCCCTCAGGTGCTTCCTCACAGACCTCTTTATTCCACATGTCATGGTATCAGAAAATTTACCTATTCGTTTAGTAAGTTCAGCTACAGAAACTGTTGAAGTTAGGCTAATATCTTGCAAATATTCAATTATGATTATATCTTTTCAACTTTAATAATTAATTCTAAAAATATTGTAATATACTAAAAAATTGAAGCGTTAATGTTCATTGAATAAACTTAATATTTAATATGTATAGGGCGTCCAAACATACGTCAACTCACGATATACATAATTTTCCTCCCTGAGATTCCTGTAATTTTATTGGCCATTACAATGCAGTTGTATGCAACTATTATTTCACCAATAGCTATGTCATAGTTCCTGTTTCCCACATACCAGATATATTCCATTTTAAGTATTTCCTTAAGAATGGAAAATGTCCTTTCTATCTCCCATCTCAACTTATACCTGGATGATTCCTTTTTCCTTAATTCTATTCCCAGCTTTCTGTTATACGATAATCTATCCTCAACAATGCCCCCTCTTCTATTAGTATCAATTACAGGGATAGCATGTGCATTCTCAAAGATATAATCATATATATCAGAGGAATCATATGCAGCATCCATTAAAATATAATTATAGTTCCTTATAGAGTCAATCATTTCAAATGCAATATTCTTGTCATATACAGATGCAGTGGTTGTCTTCCATTCCATTACCGATAATGAATCTGTATCAATAGCTGCATGCACCTTCCTTCCATATTCATAGCCCATGGTGCCGTAGCCCCATGAACTTTCAGGATCCTTGTATTTTCCATTCTTCCTTCTCCTCTGTGCTGTGGTATCCCTGCAGGTCTTTACAACTGATGAATCTACTGCAGCACTGTCATTATAGGGGTTTATTATATCTATTATTGATGAATTTATAAAATGCCAGTCTATCCTTAAAGATCTGCAGGATAATGTCCTGAAGTTGGGTATATCCTTTATATTCAATAATTCCATGAATTCTTTATGGTTATTGAAGAAGTATTTCGATGACCTGTAGGATACTCCATATATTTTCAAAATTACAATAATCTTCACAATAAGTTTATTTGAGTACTTTCTGATTCTATCCTCCGCAACTATTTGAGCCAACCTTTGCATAATTAATGGGATGTGGTTCGTTGCCATATCCCACTGATAATTTTCAAATTAATAAATATGACAATTGTCGAACAAATTATGGAAGTTTGGACACTCTATAACTATCTGTATGTTATGATACTGCAATTAGCCACAAGCCTGCTGTATGCAATTAATCCATTTATTAAATATTAATGCTGGGAAAAACTAGGGAGATAATGAAAATTGGCGGCTGTTGGAGTTGTGGTCCGTGTAATATTTATTCTATAGATACGAATCTTCATCTGCCATTTATTAATATTATCATAGATAAAATACAATTGATAGAAATATTTAAATATTAATTATTATTATTATGCATAATAGATTTAAAATATTTATATCCATAGTGGTGATTGCAATGTTTCTGGGAACGGGGCTGGCATCAGACA
>JAJZWN010000014.1 GCA_021846695.1 Thermoplasmata archaeon | reverse complement strand
AGTCTATATTGGCGGTACCGGTGTATATACATATACATGGGATGTAAACTCTATGCCTGGCAATATTAATTTCCATGCAGAATACCTTTCAGGATCAGAATTCTATTCGATGCATTCTATGGCACCAGAACCATCAGTATTCTTCCACAATTCATATTCCACATTCGGCAATTCAAACATACATGTTGAGAAGTACATGAATGAGATGGGCTATGACGGGAATAATACCATATACCTGTCGTCTCCAGACTCAGGAAGCTATTCAGTATACGGATATACAAATTTAGGAATTGCAAAAAACAGCATAAATGATTGTGGCAGCACTTCAAATTACCAGAATGATAGCGTTATCCTAAAATCCATTTATGATATTACTAACAATAGTGGAAATCTTTCCATAACAATACCGTTAATATCAAGCGGAATATCGAATGATATTATTTTTCCAACATCAAATCCTAATAATCCCGATACATTTTATACTGCGTTCTACCAGAGAATAGGGTTGACAATGATAAATGCTCCGCCAGGTGCAAATACTAATATACAAAAATCTTACAATCAAGGATTAAACGTAACTGGTCCAAGCTGTAAGGGAATAACTCCAAAACAGGCCTACAGAAACATAGGCATTCAACTAATTTCCCAGCTGCCATGGGCTGGATATGTTACTGGCCAGTATTCCATATACAAAGATCTCTATGCACTGTCCGGGATTGGGGAACATATCCCTGACGCAATTGGCAGCGGATCAGTATTTGAGGCATATACCATTAATGGTGGCAATCCATGTACTGATGGCCATGGAAAAAATGTATTTGGAGGCATAGAGCTTGTAAAAATAGATATTCCACTTAACGAATTAAAACATTCATTCAGAATAAATATGTTTTCTACAAATTATTATGAGTGCGTTGGTCCTACAGGGATAATCAAGAGCGCAAATGCGTCAGAAACCATAAATGCAGTTACTTCCTCGGCAATATACGGCACAGTGGGATTAAAACCGGGATGTTCAGATGGAAATCATAATTATGACACATCACTTAACTCTAATGTTTATATAAAAAGCGTAAATAGTGGTAATTTTTACAAAGTTCCTATAAAAAATGGAAATTATTTATTCTTCGCTAAACCCAATACTAAATATGAATTATTTTACAGGAGCGGATCTAATTTTGAAAAATTTAAAGATAATTCGAATTCAATTATTTCATATATAGACTCTAAAAATCCTGGACAATCCACTTCAATAAATTTATATGAGTGATACCATGAACCTAAAATCCCATTATAAAATAATAATTTCGATTATAATTGTGATAATACTATTCCTGCCACTGATTATCTACTATTACCCATATAATAATACAGAATACAACAACAATGGTGAAAGTATCAATGTAAAATATTTCCATAATGAATATTCAATATATGCCTGCATGTTTAACTCTAATTATTCTGCAAGCTCCTATTCCCTGGGCAATAGTGAATCATACCTGAATACAACATTAACAAACCCGGCATACTATCAACTTGAAGGATGTTTAATATCCCATATAAATATAAGCATGAAAAACATCGATGCAAGGTATGTCTATATAGCAACTACAGGCGACAATAATAATCAATATGTTCAGATAACAGGCACACATCTCCCAATTAACTGTAAACAAGAAGGGAATAAATGGATTAACAAATATAGTTCATTTGATAATCTCCACAGCATGGGTATAAACTTTGTTATCCCTAATTTCTACCTGCATAATGGTAATTATAATTTTACCCTTACTGTATCAGCTGGCAAACTGCATAACACATTCAATATCCACACTGAGAAGGAGAGTGCAATATACGGCACAGTGGGATTAAAACCGGGATGTTCAGATGGAAATCATAATTATAATGTTTCATACAATTCAACAATGTTTGTTTACAATATTAACACAAGTTCATTCAAAATTGTAAATATACAAAACGGTCAATTTTATTTCTTTACAAATCCAGGGGATTGGTATAAGATATATTATTTAAACGGCGAAAATCTGAGTATGTTCAAGGACAATAGTGCTAATAATATTACTATAATAAAAATGCCATCAAGAATGATTTCTGAGGAATATTATATTTATGAGTGATACCATGACCCTAAAATCCCATTATAAAATAATAATTTCGATTATAATTGTGATAATACTATTCCTGCCACTGATCATCTACTATTACCCATATAATAATACAGAATACAACAACAATGGTGAAAGTATTAATGTAAAATATTTCCATAATGAATATTCAAGTCTCTCTTAAACATTGGATGGGTATATAAGCAATCCAATTTCTTCACTCCCATAGAAATGTTGGTATGGTGAATTCCCAGGCAAGAGAGAATTTCATTGTCTCTTAATTATTCTGGATTCTTGAAATCCTGGGATTACCAGAACACCGCCTTGGGCCGGTTATTTGCCCATTCTGCAAGTGCCTTGTTCAGATCAGGAACTATTGTTGTGTTGATTAAATCGATGAAATGTCTCTTCATTCCAAGATCTTTTCTATATATATACCAACTCTTTCACGTATAGATCAACTTTCACCTCTAGTACATACAATATTTCTCACGAGACGGTGTTTTAGGCAATAATTCACTGCCTAGCATAATAAGTATGAATCACCCATTTATATACCCATTAAGGGTTGATTAGATCCATATTCAATATATGCCTGCATGTTCAACTCTAATTATTCTGCAAGCTCCTATTCCCTAGGCAATAGTGAATTATACCGTTAAAATGTTTTCTGTGGATTAATAGTATGCATGCCCCTGTAACTATTTCGGGCATACTCGGGTATAATGGTTTTAACCATATACAATTGTGGTTACAATACTTAATTTTGACATATAAATTTACATCTAGATTAACAGGATTTTTCAGTTCGGGCAGATTATGCGTCATCAGGTATGAATGCACGAATTCATAAAATAGCTCAATAAAGACCTGGTAAGTCCTTCTTGTATTCAAGCTGGATATCTGAGGCTCGCTTATACATCATCTCGTATAATAATTTTAATCACAACACCATTATGTAAGTTTAAGTTCTATCGGTGAAACAGGATTACTCACTGCTTTAGCATGAGACAGCTCACCGTGGCAAATATTGTCTAACTTTACATATAAGGGTATCTGTTAATTTAGAGATTGATTATAATTATATGATATATATGGCAGACCTTGTCCAGTTCATTGATAGTAAAATTGAAAAGAACCCAGTTTTTCTTCTCGGCAACGAAGCGATTGCACGTGGAGCAGTCGAGGCTGGAATCGAATTTGCATCCAGTTATCCGGGTACCCCTTCAAGTGAAGTAGGAGAGACGCTTTCTCATGTTGCAGACAAACTGGGGATCAAATTTCTCTATTCAGTAAACGAAAAAGTGGCACTTGAAAGTGCCTTTGCCGCCTCCATTTCAGGAATGAGATCACTGGTTTTCATGAAGCATGTGGGTTTGAATGTTGCGTCCGATCCCTTCGTCAGTATTGTCTATACAGGGACAAGGGGTGGGCTGGTAATCATGACAGCCGATGATCCTTCAATGTTCTCTTCACAGAATGAACAGGATAACAGGCATTACGCTGATCTTGCACACATTCCAATGATTGAACCTTCAAATCCCCAGGAGGCCAAAGACTTCGTGAAAGCAGCCTTTGAACTTTCCGAAAAGTACCATATTCCAGTCCTGTTCAGGACAACAACAAGAGTTAGCCATATGAGAGGTCCGGTCAATGTTGGAGAAATACCCAAAATAAAGGGAACCAGAAGAGTTTTTGAAAGAGATCCAGAAAGATTTGTAAGCCTGCCAGTCAACGCAATTGGATTGAAAAAAATGCTCATGGAAAAACTTGGTGAAATTGCAGTGGAATCTGACATGTCATTCATGAATAAGGCGCAATCTAACATGGTCAGTGAAATTGGTGCAATAACATCAGGTTCAGGATACAATTCCCTTATGGATGCAGTAGCTTCTCATTCTATTGAAATAGACGTCCTGAAGATCGGCTTCACCAACCCTTTACCCCGAGGAATGATTGCCGAATTTCTGAGAAAACATGATAAAGTGGTGATAGTTGAAGAACTGGACCCCTACATGGAAGAAAAGATCAGGGCAATTGCGCAGATAAATGGAATCAGAACCAGGATCTATGGAAAACTTGATGGTTATTTTCCCCTAGTTTATGAACTGAATCCGGATGCTGTGCTTCAATCCCTGGCCAGAATTTTAAATATGCCAGGATATATTCAGGGCAAATCACCAAAAACAGGAGTGGATCTCCCACCCAGGCCACCTGTTCTATGCCCAGGATGTCCCCACAGGGGTACTTATTACGTGGTTAAAAGATCAGTCAGAATGTCAAACATCAAAAATCCAATATATGCATCAGATATAGGTTGTTATTCACTTGGTACTTATGACCCATTTGATGAGGCAGACACCTTAATATCCATGGGGTCGTCTATTGGTGTAGCAAATGGTTTTTCCATGGTTACCGATCAGAAGGTCATAGCATTCATAGGAGATTCAACCTTTTACCATTCTGGCATTCCGCCATTAATAAACGCCGTGCACAACAACCTGAACATGCTTGTTATTATAATGGATAATGGCACAACAGCAATGACAGGTCAGCAACCAAATCCAGGGAATGAATTGGATTATAATGGAAAGCCCGTTACTGGAATTCCAATAGAGGATGTTGTGAGGGGAATTGGTGTAAGTAATGTATCTTTGCTGGATCCCTATAATCTCAAGGAGTCTTTTGCAACTATAAACAGGTCGTTGCACCAGACCGGAGTTTCAGTTATCATCTCAAGAAGGGAATGTGCCATAATTCGTGATAGAAAACTCCGTAAGAATGGTGAAATTGAGATTTATACGGTAAACCAGGATAAGTGCGGCAAATGTATGAATTGCGTGGAGAATTTCTCGTGTCCAGCACTGTTTATAGAAAAGGGTGAGATACAGATTAACCCCTCGATTTGCGATGGTTGTGGGGTATGTGCTGAACCACTTGTCTGCCCATTCAATGCAATAGAGGTGAAGAAATGACTTATAATATTAGACTTGCTGGGGTTGGTGGGCAGGGGATAATAACCGCAGGAAATATAATCTCAGAAGCTGCAATGAGGTCAGGGCAAAAAGTTATCATGTCAGAGATTCATGGGCTCTCGCAAAGAGGCGGTTCTGTCACAGTCGACGTGAGGATTGGAGACTGTTATGGGCCCATTATTTCACAGAGTTCCTGCGATCTTGTCATTGGGCTTGAATTAATAGAAACATTTCGTGCGATCGAATCCTTTGAAAACGTTGGAACAGCACTTATGAGCACAGAGAAAATCAATCCAATATCCCTGAGCATGCATAAGAAGGAATATCCATGCTTGGAGGACCTGATGGAAAAATACGGCATGGGAACAAGGATATACCCTGTTGAGGCAGGAGAGATAGCAATGGAAGCAGGATCATCAAAAGCGGTTAACATAGTAATGATCGGTGTAGCACTTGGTTTAAATCTATTTCCCATGACTGCCGATGAAGTTGTTTATGTTTTAAAAGACACATTTCCCGAGAAAAAACTCGGCATTAACATGAAAGCACTTGAACTTGGAATTGCACTGTCTGGGCGTATGAAAACCAATATTCGGGAAAATTCAACAATACAGAACAGAAGTTCTTAACTACAGGAAGCAGAATGCCGTTTCAAATGTGCACGTTTCAAATCCCAGCAGAGTACTGAGATGCCTAAAAGGTGTCCTTAACTCACAGGCATCTCTTAAGGTGTGAAACTTCTCCATAAATCCTATAAAAACATAATATCAGAATATGTAGTATTGTCCATTAACAGTCAGAATCCCATAAAGAATTATTAATAATATTGGGATTACCTCCCATGAGTATTCTGATCAAGGATGGAACAGTAATCACAGAAAATGATACCAGGGATATAATACATGGCAACATTCTGGTAGAGGGAAATAAAATAGCATATGTGGGAAAAGAGAAACCAGACCATGATGAGGAAATAAATGCTAAAAACAGGGTTATCATTCCAGGATTCATTAATACACATACACATGTTGGCATGAGTGGATTCAAGGGGTTACTCGATGACATTGTACTTTCAGAATTTCTGGACAAAACGTCAAAACTTGATTCACAGCGGACAGATGAAGGCATTTATAATTCCAGCCTTCTTGGCATGAACGAGATGATAAACTCAGGAACCACATCCTTTGTTGACCTTTATTATTCAGAAGATATTGTAGAGAAAGCTGTGGAGAAAATCGGCATGAGAGGCTTCCTTGCATGGGCCACCCTTGATCAGGAATTTACTACACAGAGAGGCGACCCTGTAAAAAATGCAGAGGCCTTTATCAGAAAGGAACACCCGGGCACTGTAATTCCTATGGCCGGCATTCAGGGCATATACGTATCATCTGATGAGAACTATTACCGCGTAAAAGAACTGGCTGAAAAATACAACGTTATGGTGCACACACATCTTTCTGAGACCAGAAAAGAGGTATATGATTTTGTAAAAACACATAACGAACGGCCTGTGGAACATCTTGGCGCAATAGGTTTCCTGTCAGATAGAATTATTGCTGCCCACTGCGTCTGGATTACGTTGAATGAAATCAAGATTCTTTCAAAATATAAGACTTCAGTTTCATGGAATGCAATAAGCAATGCCAAGCTTTCATCCGGTGGCATAGCACCTGTACCAGAACTGTTATCCAATAATGTGAACGTCTCTCTAGGAACCGACAGCTCAGGAAGCAACAACTCTCTGAACATGTTTGAGGAGATGAAATATTCCGCAATATCAATAAACAACGACCGCTGGTCAGCCGACACTGTAAAATCACAGCAGATCATGGATATGGCCACCAGAAATGCGGGAATTGCATTAAAATCCCCCATAGGAATAATTCGTGAGGGATACCTTGCCGATCTGGTTATACTTGACATGAACAAATACAATACAATGCCATATAATGATTCTAATATAGTCAATAATATAGTGTTTTCAGCCAACCCTGAGAATGTAGAATCGGTTATGGTAAATGGAAAAATTATCCGCTCAAAGAATTTTAACACCACGGAAGAGTCAAAATTTGCGGAACTAAATTATTTATAACCCATAATAATACACTTCTATGTTTGAAAGCCTAAAAAGCGGCTGGAAACTCGCGAAACAGGTTAGAAAGAGTATTTCAGGCAATAAAAAATTATATTTATATCCCGTAATAACTGGCCTGATCAGCGGTATCATATTCATTGCCACCTTTGTTCTGCTCATTCTTGAGGTACCTGTTACACCCTATTCTGATTATTATTATATTCTGGGTATTTTTCTGGCATATGTATTCACGTACTTCGTTGCAACCTTGCTGATAATAGCCATGATGATATCTTACCGTGGTTACAGGTCTGGAAATCCGGTTTCCATGGGACAAGCCCTATCCATTTCAAGGCAGTACTCAGGCAAGGCATTTGAATGGGCAATACTCTATAGCGTGCTTTTGATGATACTGAGAGCAATAGAATCACGGGTCAGGGGAATAGGCGGCATAATTATTGCTTCAATGGGATCATTTGCAATAACTGTGGCTACTTTTTTTGTAGTTCCATCTATACTTGATTATAAACTTGGGCCCATAAGAGCAATAGAGAAAAGTGTGGAAACAATAAAATCCCATTTTGGAAACACATTCGGCGGTGTCATATACATAGATATTTATACACTTATTTTCACAGGTTCCGGTTTCATATTACTGTTACTCTCAGTAGTTCTTGCAGGGGCAGGAATATCCTTTGCTGTCATCCTTCCCATTATAATAATTGCCGTGCTTTTGATAATTCTTGGATTGATACTCAACTTTACATATACTAATATTTTCAAATTAATTCTGTTTGATTATATCAACGGCAAAGGACTGCCGGATGGACTGGATGAAAACCTGATAAATTCATCAATCAGGCGTAAGGGTGGAACTGGTGGTTTTGGGAATATGCCATTTTGAATTACGCATTCAATAAAAAGTACTAAATAGCCATATAGATATAAAAATATATAAAGGCTTAAAATATTAACTACAGGATTAGTTATGAGCTGGACAGAAGCTGAAGTTAGGGAATTAAAAGTTGGGAGATACATGTTAATAGATGATTCACCATGCAAAATAGTTGATATTACAATGTCAAAACCGGGCAAACATGGTGAAGCAAAAGGGCGAATTGTCGCTATAGGAGTATTTGACGGGCAGAAACATAGTGTGGTTTACCCTGTGAAACACAAGATAAAGGTTCCCATAATTGTTAAGAAGAATGCACAGATACTTTCTATTGCAAATAATGAGGCACAGTTGATGGATTCGGAAAGTTTCGAGACATTTATTCTGCCAATAGAACCCGAAGACCAGGATAGGTTAAAACCGGGAATGGAGGTGCCATATTGGGAAGCTATGGGAAAAAGGAAGATAATGCTGCAGAATTAATGTCGCATTTCTCCCATCTGAAAATTGCCGATGCATTAGCCAGCTATGAGGAAGCGGATTATGTAATATTCGGTGCCCCATTTGACAATACTTCGAGTTTTAGGAGAGGTTCAAGGCTTGCACCTAACTCCATTAGATTCGCCTACGACAATCTTGAGTCCTATGAGGTGAATTACGGCATAAATCTACTTGATGCCAAAATTTGCGACCTTGGAGACCTTCCAGTGTACGAGGATGTTGATTACATACTCAGTGAGGTAGAAACTGTCACATCCACAATATTCCGTGACAAAAAGATACCTATAATGCTGGGGGGTGAGCATTCTCTTACTGTTGGTGCACTGTGGAACCTTAGAGACGTGAGTATGGTAATTATAGATGCACATTCGGATTTCAGGGATTCGTACATGGATAATAAGTACAACCACGCCTGCGTTACCCGAAGGGCACTGGAGTTGCTTGGAAAAAACAGGATCATATCTGTTGGAACACGATCAACATCCTACGAGGAAATTGCATCCGGTGAATATGAGAAAGTAAGATTCATTTCCGCTAACGAAGTCCGTGCATCAGGCATAGATAAGGTCATTACTGAGATCATGGAAAAAACTTCTGACCGTGTATACTTCTCCATAGACATGGACGGTTTTGACCCGGCATACGCACCGGGAGTTGGAACACCAGAACCATACGGCCTAACATCATACGATGTGAGAAGCATTTTGACATCAATTTCTGACAGAATAATTGGTTTTGATATAAATGAAATGACACCGTTATACGATAACGGGAACACTTCAATGCTTGCAGCAAAATTAATACAGGATTTTATAGGGAGCCGGGAAAAGGCCCTGAAAAAATAAATTTATAACCCCATCTTAGAGGTTATTTCCTTTCCCTTTGTTACTATTACTTTGCACGGTGTAGGCAGTTTTATCGAAGCTTTCTTTAACGCCTCTTTCATGGTTTTTGCGCTTCCCCTGTCTACTTTTCCCACCATAATAATTTCACCGGGGTGAACTCTTGCAGCAGTTCCCACAGGTTTTCCAAAAGCCATTCTCATTCCACTTGATATCCTATCAGCACCGGCTCCTGTGGCCATTTTGTGCTCACGAATTACCTGGTGCGGATATGGCCTAATGTGAAGGAAATAATTGCCTGCTCCCACATTTTCAAGTAATTTCCTGTTTATGGAAATCCTTGCCGCTTCAAGAGCTGTATGCCTGATCTGGCAGGCCTCCTCTGCTATCAACTGCATTTCAATCTCAAATTCCCGTTTCTGGTTTCCCTGTACGAAAGTGGTAATTTTAGGATAGGGTACCCCGCCCATGAACTCCTTTCTTGTGTATGCAGGGCCTGAAATCTTTGAATACATTCTTGCTGGTTTAGTTACCATAATAATCTATTCATGAATTCATGCGCGTATAAAAACATTTATGAAAATGATTTATAGATAGCAATTTACAATGCCTTAAAGTCTGCATGTATAAGAATCCATTAAAGACATCCTAATAAATATATTATTTGATTATGGCTGGCGCCGCCCTATGGCATTGCTAATAATTATATTATATGGGCCTGTATAATCCCTGTCCAGCTTCTGCCCGCATTTTGTGCACTCAAGAGACATATCAAGGCCTATCCTGTATTCCACATTTCCGCAATTGGGGCATGCACTCCTTATCCACAGTTCATCGGGAGGTGTTTTTATCCTCTGCTGAATTCTTTCTGCTGCATCAGGGGTTCCAGTTTTTTCAGTGTCGCTATCCTGTGTTTTTTTGGAGGCTTTTCTATTCCTGTCCACAAGGTAAAAAGTTACTGTATAAAGCCCCGCAAAGGCCCAGATAAAAATGAATGTTGATACAATCGATGATATTATGACATTATGTGCAAAGGCTGTAAGTGCAAATTCAATAAATGAGGATATGAAACTTGCCAGTACAGACCTGAGCATCCCAAATCTTATGTAAATAAAACTTAGGGCAAGTGTAGAGAGGTAGATTAAAATTGAATCGTATAAATTGTAATTTGTGATTAATACTGATACTGCTGCCGGTAAAATCATAAAAATGGCTATATAGCCTTTTATATATCCATAGGGATTAAGAAATGATGATAATTTGAATTTTCTGGTAGCCAGAAGCAAGATGGCAATTAATATTGTTATAGGTATGAACTCAAATATAAGAACCTGAAACACGGCGCTCATAAGATAAATGAAATTTTGCTCTCCCAAGGGCATATAGGTTACCGGGCTAACTGCTACTGATGGGTCAAAAACCTCAATAATTACAGAGGAAAATACTAAAATAGCTATGTAAACGGAAACCGCAGAGAAAAAGTACGCATTATTTTTTGCATCAAAGCTTGAAAATTTTACATTATTATAAAAAAAGGGCATAAATGAGGCAATCACTGTAACAATACCCAGTATAATGAATATATATGCCAGAGTTCTAGTAACTGTAATATTAAGGTAGAAATACAGGCCAGAAACGCCTGTTATTAAGTTCATATCCTTTATCAGGAACGGAAGCGTAAAGAAAAATGCAATGACAGCTATGGCAATTCCTATATACGAAATGCCCCTGTTCATTTTATTTATTAAATCCAGCTCATTCATGTAAAATCATATAAAATACTTATAATTCAATCTATCGGTTTTTAACCGGATAAATGAATTGGAAAAAAAATTCAATTTCCTATAAATTATTTCAGGGTGATAGTCAGCCTCTTGTCTATTTTTCCCTTTACCATTGAACTTGCTATTTCTATCTCTCCCACTTCTCCTGTGGAGGCAGTATAAAGCCCGTAATCAGCCTGCAAAGGGAGCCCTGATATGTTTATAACACGGAGCTTTTCATCATCCGGAAGAGTCCCAGTGGAATAGCTCATCCTCTGTTTTTCCCTTGGAAAATCATTGCTGTTTAAGTATTCTATCTTAATGGGAATATTTTGCTTTACGATCTTATTTGCTTCTTCCGTTATGTTTTTAACGATATCCTCTGTAATATTGTCTATGTATAGATCCACCCAGGCCTTATCATCATATGTCTGGCTTATCCTGGATTTTGCATTGTAGAACTTATACGCCAGTCCAGATATTATGAACATGGCCGTTCTAAACCTCATATGTATGTTTCTGACGTTCCAGTCAAGTTTCTGCTGTATTGTTTTTCCTACTATATTGTCTGGATAGGTATCCAGTGAAATAAGGTGGATATAATCTCCATCCGTCCATACATCCACTATTCCGAATGTTTTTCCATCAATTAATATTTCACCCTTATCATTCTGCTGTCCGTCCATTGTTGGAAAAAATATTGTTCTGTCTACGGTAAGGTCTGTGAACTCACACATTAAAACCTTCCCCTCACATTCCTTTAAATATGAGTCTTTTAAAAATAGTTGCTCAGTTATCATTAAGCACATAAGAACTTATTTCTATATAATTTTATTTTTATTTTTTCATATATCGTATAAAGACTAATGGCCTTTATCCGGATTGTCAGTAAAAATTTGGTAAAGCATGTATCTGGTTTTAACTGATTTTTCGGTTTCTTCCAAAAAGCTATTGTGATGGTTGAGGGCGAAATTTACAAAATCTATATGCTCGTATGATATATCCATCAATACAAGAGGTTCAGGCCTAGCCAGATATGTAAATTTGCCTTCAATTGAAAAGGGATGTTTATTTCCCATCAGGGCAAAGGCCATAATGCTTCTTATCTGGTGCCAGATAAAGCTTTTTCCGTATATATTAATTATATAAAACTCATTGTGGGATGTATAATCTATTTCATTTATGGTTCTCACAGTGTTCCTGCCATCCACCTTACAAAAATTTGCAAAATCATGCTGCCCAACAAACTCACTGAGCGTTTCCATCAATGCATCTATATCTATTTTATCTGTTATAATATAGGAATATTTTTTCATGGAATTATGCCTTGGATTCATATACCCATTAAGTTCAGAATATGAATAAAAAAACATGTACCGGATTTTTGAATTGAGAATGCCCATTACGTCAGCTATATTTTTTTCTGTATCCAGAAGAAGAACATTCCCCCTTGCCGATACATATCTATCCGTTCTTGCTGCACTTTCCATATTACTGCTTATCCCATATTTTTCCAGTACTCTTATGACGGAATCTTCAACGCTATTTGATCCGTTTCCTCGCTGAAAACCACTGAACATGGTGCCTTCATATCCATATTTTATAAGGTAATACATTGTTTACCTCCAACCTTTCATAATGACTATGCATTATATATGTTTGTATATACGATTGCGATGCTGTGAAAATTATAATAGTATTGTATTGTGCATTTCAGAATAACGGGATATGGCAAAACTTTATATGAGCTATTAATTTAACTATTCAAATGTCCGTACCGTACAGAATCACCATAAGGGTTTCCGAAGATCTAATCAATCAACTTCAGGAAATAGTTGAAAAAAACCAGTATAGCAGTATTTCAGAAGCAATACGACTGGCAATCAGCGAGTTTATCACTAGGAATAGAACAAATGCAACAAGCAAGGTTGACCTAAAACTCCCAAGGAATATATACTCAGAACTTGAGGAGGAAGTAAACAAGGGGGATGCCATATCAGTCAACGATCTTATAAGGTTCATCTTGAGAGAATATGCAAAAGGAAAAACTAAAAACTAAATTTATATAAAGTGTAGGTATCAGTTCTCAATGGTTGTGATAAAGGAGAGCAAAGAAAAACTGATAAACGATATAGGTATTAATTATTATTCAACATTAGGCAAATTTGCAGACATTATAGGCTATTCCATTGAGGAGGAAAACGGCGAAGTAAAGTTGGAATTCAATCCGGATAGGCCAGACCTTTTCTCTTTTTATGCATTAAAATGCAATATGAAAACATTTTATGATATGGATTACAGGATAAAGCCATTTTTCGGGAAATCCAGTGTGATATTGCAGGTTGACACTTCTATAAAGGCAGAAATACCATATGTAATGTCATTTATTGCCCGGGGAAAACCACTTGGCAATTATTATGAACATATAATATCTTATCAGGAAAGGCTTCATGAAACCATAGGCAAATCAAGAAAAAAGATGGCAATAGGAATACATGACATTGGCAATATACATCCACCTTTTCTACTCACAATGAGGGGGATGGAAACACTGGAGTTTACAACATATGACAATTTCCACGGAACAGCCAGGGAAATCCTGGAAAGACACGATAAGGGAAAACAGTTCCATGACCTTATATCATCAGATAAAATGATACCGGTAATACTTGATAGTGAGGGCGACGTAATGTCAATGCCCCCAATAATAAACGGCTGCAAGTCCCGAATAGGCGAAAGTACTTCCCAGCTGTTTTTTGACATCACCGGCAATGATTATAAGGCTGTACTTTCAGCACTGTACCTGTTTGCATATGAAATGACGTACATTGGATATGAAGTGCTTATACCTGATATAAACAGGGATATAATTGACTATGACTGGAGAAAGATATCACTCACACATAAGGAGATAAAAAAACTTATGGGTTTAGAACCAGAAAATACCGTTGTTTTGCTCAGGAAAATGGGATACAGGTGCGAGGTCATGTCAGGGGGATATCAGGTATATGTGCCCGGGAACCGCGTTGATGTAATGGGCCCGGCAGATGTAATAGAGGATATTGCAAAGGCATACGGCTATGATAATATACCCTTCAAAAAGCTTAATACAGGCGGTACAGGAATTCCATATGCTTTCAATGAAGATGAAAATATAATCAAGGATATACTTATATCCATTAATTACCAGGAAGTAAGAACTTTTGTTTTAAATTCTGGAGAATTTTACAGAATTCCCGGATATTCTGGGGATGTAACAATTACAAACCCGAAAAGCCTTGAGTATTCTGTGATAAGAGACAAACTTTTTCCAGGGATGCTCAGCCTTCTGGCAATAAATAAGAGGAGGAAGCTTCCTTTAAAAATATTCGAGGTAGGCCATGTTGTAATTTCGGGGAATCAGGAGAATCACCTTTGTGTATTTTATAATAATTCAAAAGCATCATATTCTGATATTTATGGTGTGCTTGGTTATCTGCTGTCCAGAATGGTAAATGTTGAAACAAAGGTGCTACAAAGTGATTACAAAGAAATCATACCTGGCAGGGGAGGAGATATAGTTGCCGGCGATATGGCCATAGGCATAATAGGGGAAATGAATCCTGAGATTCTGGATAATTTTGGAATTCAAAATCCCGTTGCCTTTCTTGAGATAAATCTTGACAAATTATCAGGGATAGCTAAAGAATAATGCTATACGCTTTTTGGATCAAAAACGTTTCTAATTCTCTTTATATATATTATACTGTTCAAAGGCATATGTACTGATGTTTGTTATTCATATTATGTTAATTTTCTGGGTCTCATCTGTATACGATCCACCCACTTCAAAACCACTATACCTTAGCATCGAGATACAAAATTGTATTTGAATAATTCTAAGAATACTTTATGATGATGTTCTAAATACGGCTATGTTAACAAAAATAACGAGGATGGTATATTCCATAGTCTAGACTGCAATTTCGAACTCCATACTGATTTCAATGTTTTAGTTTGACGTTTTTGATGCTCCTATAGAACTTAATGAAATATGCTTGTGTTGATTTAAAAATGATTTCAGCACAAAAGTTTTAACCATAAGATAATGACCTACCATGGAATCGATAAACCTCAAGAGTGCAGTGATGCAATCTTTTACTTCAATTGGCCCAATGCTGGATTTCATCGCATTATTTTCAATTATTGCACTATATTCTGGTTCTACTCTACCCTTTGTTGTGATTTTCTCATTTCTGCTTTCATATTTTACATTATATACAATATATTCGTTTTCAAAAATATACATTACTAATGGTGGCTATTACTCCTATGTTGGGAATGCACTTGGAAAAGGGGCTGGTTTTTTTATCCTTTTGCTTTACATCGCATATTCGGTTCTTACCGTTCCCAATATATCACTATTCATATCAGGATTTATATACTCTATATTCCAGTTGTACGGGTTCAATAATTTACTTGTGGAGTATGGATTTCTCGTATTATTTATAACAACAGTGTATTTCGTTGTCTCAAGAGGGTTAAAAACTTCAATGCATTACACACTTATAGCAGGTTTTCTTGAAATTGCCTTTATTGTAGGAATGAGCATAATATTCATACTGTATAGGTCCCCCCAGTTCTCATTTTCAGGAATCAGTTTTTCTTTCAATCCATTCTTCTTCGGTGTAATATTTGGCATACTTGCATTTTCCGGTGGAGGATCAAGCATATTCCTGTCAGAACAGACATCGAGTGCCCACATAAACACGCCAAAATCTCTGATTATCTCATTTACAATATCAGGCCTAATAATGGTTTTTTCGGCATTTGCCCTACTTATGTTCGCAGGTTATACAGGGTTAAGTGCATATGAAAGCAACTCTTTTTACATTACAGAACTGGTAAGGACAAAGCTTGGAACTCCATTCTTGATATTATTTTCATTTTTTGGCATTATGAGTGCCTTCAATTTGAGTGTTTCATATTTAAATGCTTTTGTTCATATGGTGCCCAAATTTTATAAGGATTTTAACGTAGGGAGGAAATTTGACAGGAACAAATTTATGGGGCTATTATTTACAGTTTCCCTGGCAATTTCCCTCTTCAGTGGATATTATACGGGGTTTTTTAATTCATTTGTCATTATAGCCGGGATAATAAGTTTCATTTACATCATAATTCACATAGTATCCAATATATCTCTGATAAAGCTATTCAATAAAAGGAAATTTGCAATCCCATTTTTATCCTCCTTAATACTTGCTATAGCCTTTTTACTTTCATTTTATGGCAATAATGGATATTTCGCTACAATAAATTATTTTCTCATAGGGTACGTGGTTATTTCATTTTTAGTCGTTCTATTTATAAGGAAAACCCGACGTAGTTTCTACGATGCAATACGATTTGAATATTATAGCCTCAGAAATAAGCTTCCGGAGAGTAATAAGGATTAAAAATAAGGTAAATTTTTATATCAGGATTTCATTAACGAAATTAACATATGGAAATTACAGATAGATTTAAACAAAATATAGCCAGGCATCCGGAGGTACCTGTCCTGATTGCCCTGTTTGCCCTTTATATGTTCCTATCAAACTTCTTTGTATGGTCACTGGCATTTCAGGATAATTATCTGAATGTATCTGGGGGAAGCGATCCCTATTTCAATTATTATATAGTACAGTATATACTGAGTACACATAGGCAATTAACGCACACCATCTTGCTTAGCTACCCAGTGGGCACCTATAACGCAAGACCTCCATTTTACCAGTGGAGCATCGTATTTGCAGGATATTTGGTATCACCGTTTATTGGTCTCAAAATGGGTGCATATTATGCATTCCAGGAATCAGCTGCCTTTTATGGTGCACTTTTAATTATACCTGTATACCTGATAACAAAACAGATATTCGGCAAGAAAGCCGGGTTATTCGCCGCTGTTCTATTCACCATAATGCCGGGAAATCTTACATCAGGAATACTCACAGATGGAAGGGCACATACACCAGAGCTTATATTCGCATTCCTATCCATATACTTCTTCGAAATGGCAGTTATCACCGCAAAGAAAGGTGTTATAATCAAGAAGATTACCGATGCAAGGTCATATTTCAGCTCAATTAAAGCCTATTATGAGGAAAATAAAATAACAACGATATACGCATTGATGTCTGCCGTCTCCCTTGGGGGGCTAATAGTATTCTGGCAGGGATTCCCTTACATAGAAGTTATATTGTTAATCTATGTTGCAGTCCAGCTTCTCTATAACCTGTTTACCAAGAAGCCAACTGGATACCTTACTTATATCACAGTTATCTATGTGGCAGCATCTTTTCCAATAGGATTTTACTATTATGATATCACAGCAATGATTCATGCATGGTTTCTGCCGCCCCTGGCAATGGGTTTAATGATCGTTGGGTTTGGCATTTTGATAAATATTGTGGCAAGAAAGCCATGGATAATCACTATACCGGCACTTGTTCTTGTTACCATAGGAGCCCTTTTCATTATAGGTAAAACCAATCCAGCCATATTAAAAGAATTACTAACCGGAGATGGATATTTTGTAAAATCCAGGGTCTACTCAACGATTGCTGAGGCAGCGGCTCCACCTCTTGGCCAGTACATATCTGATTTCGGCCCAGGACTATTTCTCCTTGGAATTGCCGGTGTACCCTATATTATTTACCGCTTCCTTAAGGAAAAGAAGGAAGGCGTGCTGCTTGTTATTATATTTGCCATATTCTCAATTTTCATGAGTTTTGAGGCAGCAAGATTCAATATTACTGCAGCGCCTGCATATGCGATACTTGGCGGTGGCCTGATAATGTACTTTGTAAACATAATAAGGCATAATGAGGCAACAAAAAAATCCAGGCATGTATCTGGCAGAAAATCGCTTCGCAAGAACATAAGCGGGGTAACAGTAGGTTTCGCAGTAATAGTAGTATTAATTTTAATTATACCTTCTGGCATGGGCGCATTTTCAGCAGCAGTCCCTGAAAACAACGCCGCATCCTATAACCATATATTAAATTCAACCCTACCCAAGGGATTTCGGCCAAATAACCCATTCGGGAACTATGGTCTTGCAATAGAGAACAAAACACAGCCACTATCAGCATCTTTCCAGTGGCTTGCGACACAAAACACAAATGAATCCATACAGAATCGCCCTGCATACGTATCATGGTGGGATTACGGATTCCAGGAGTTACAGCAGGGACGGCATCCCACTGTTGCTGATGATTTTCAGCAGGGAATAGCAAGTGCCGGGCAGATGCTCCTCGCACAGAATCAAAGCCAGGAAATATCCTTATTCATTTCAAGAGTGCTTGAAACCCCTGGAGGTTATTCCAATGGGCATTTTAATGCAAGTATCACAGCTACAATGGATAAATATTTTGGAGCCAACGAGACAAACACAATTGCGAGTATGTACGGCAACCCATTAAGCTCTAAGTACACACCTCTTCTCTCAGAGGCAGCATACGGAAGCCATCAGATAAATGTCACAACTTCATATAATGCAAGGCATGCACTTATAATGGGGCAGCTGTCAATACATTATAATTTAACAACATTGATATCAGCATATGGAGCCCTGGAAAAAGTTACAGGATCATCCATATCATACGTACAGGTTAACCATGGGCTATATCCATTTTCTGGTTCAAATCCCGGAATATTCTATGCACCTGCCTATTTAACAGATACACCATCATACACAGCTCAAGGAGAGGTTGTTCCCACAAATTACTATAATGTTGTAGCTATAACAAGCACAGGAGCGAGGTACACCTTAAACAAACTTCCACAGGGAGCCACAGTAACTAATTATCTGCTTAACTATACATCTGCATTCTATAACACTACAATATACAAGGCCATATACGGATTCCCGGAATCAGATATTTCAAATGTCACACACGTATACCCTGCATTCAATATGAGCAATTTTGAATTGGTATACTATGCATCAGAATATAATCCACATAAGAATGCAAATTCCACCACACCTGGCTGGAAACTCATTCCCATTCAGGCCGCGTATAAATACCAGCAGGAGAACAACGGCACCGAAGTGCTCCTTCCACCAAGTTTGTTAGGGCAGGAAGACCCAATCATTCAATACTATCCTGGGGCTGTAATACATGGAAGGGTTACAAGTGCCAACGGGGTAGGCATGGCTGGCGTTCATGTCACAATACAAGATCAGTATGGAATTCCACATGATGTTGTTACAACAAACAGCACAGGTTATTATTCAATAACAGGCCTGCCGGGAAATGACACCCTCGTATTTTCCACTGGTAGTGTCAGTTCCAATACATTGACTGGACCAAACGTCATAAATACGCAATCTGTTACAGTATCACAGAGCCAGGGAAACAGAATAGGCAATTACAATATAACCCATAATATACAGATGAAAAGAAATACCGTATACGGACATGTAACACTAAACAATGGGACTTCAGCAGTTGCAGTAAACTCTGGAAACATTACATTCACAGACGCGAAATATGGAATAAGCAGGACAGTCCCCATAATAAATGGCGTTTATTCCATGAGCAGTGTTATACCCTATGGGTATAATGTAACTGTCAGATCAAATGGCAAAACATACACAAACTTTACCAGTATACAGGTGACAGGGAATGCCCAGCAATTGCAGAATCTTGCGATTAAAATGGACAGGATCAATGTTTCAGCATCCATAAATGGTTTGGGGCTCTCCGGATATACTGTGTATCTGAACAGTACTTCTGGCAATTACAAACTCACTGGAGTGACATCCTCATCAGGCTCCTATACATTCGGCGTATATCCCGGTACATATAATGTCACTATTAAGGCGAATGGATCTGAGGATAAATCTACCGTTACTGTTTCGGGATGGGGAAAATCCAGATCGGCAACACTGACACCTGAGTTAAGTGGAACGATTTCAGGGAGTGGGGCAACACCAAACTCAATAATATCGTTCTATTTCGATGGCATCACCTCGGACATACATAACGTTACAGCAAATGCTACAGGAGCATATAATTTCACAGTGCCCTACGGAATTTACACTATATATTCACATAGGGGCAGCGGAGTGTTTGTAAAAACTATTAACGTAACAAAAAATACTGTTCAAAACATATCATATTCTAAGGCTGTAAAATATACAATAAGATCCACCATGAATGGAACAAAGAACTACAGCGGTACATATGAAATAATGGCTGCAGGTTCAGCAAGCCAGAATTATATCCTGCTTGATTACAGCTATGCAAATTCCAGCGTGCCACTTACAGTGTATCTTCCACAGGCAATCTACTCATTCGCCGGAACAGGAACAGTTAATGGAACGACAATGGCAGGATTCAATATATCCACATCTGCTACAAATATATCCATCAATCTAAATGATTCGTATAAGCATTCAATAACAACATCGACAAATAATACTATAGGATATGTAAGCCAGGGAATAATGCTAGTATACAAAGGCCCAACTCCATACTTCTATGCAGAGATCAATGGTGGATCAGCAACTGTTTATGGATATAACACTAGCTCAGTGGGCATACAATCACCCTACTATTACAATAATACGGTTTCGATTATACATCCTATATATTATGCCAAGCAGAAATTGGTATCAGTGTCGATGACTGTATATAATGACTCAAAGCTTGTGAATTACAATGGCACAATTACGCTCACAGGGCTTTATAATAAATATACCTTAAATATGACAAAAGGTGCTGCCAGCAAGGAAATAGCTATGGGCGTATACTACACACAGATATCGAACAAGAGTGCGTATATAACCCCGGTACTTACGGGAACCGTAGCCAATAGTACTGCTGCACAATCATTTGTAAAGGATTCTAAGCTATACTTCACGGTAAAAAATGTAAACAGCACTATCACAAATTCAGGAACAACATTGTTTAATTCTACAGGCGTAAACGTTGGGCTGGATCATATTCCAGCCGGGAACTATACCTTATATTCAGCAAATGCTACATTGGCGAATATGAGTATTATAACTGTGAATCATAATATGAGCATCTCACCAGTATATCATACCGGCTATAAACTCAGCATAACAAATAACCTTAGCATACCTGCATCGTACCACATAAAAAATGGAAGCAAAGAAATCACTACCAGTGTAAGCAAAAACCTTACAATACTATTGCCCTCTCTTGATTTCACCATAACATCAAGCGGTAATTTCACCAATTCAACTGGGGCGTTTACCTATGTTAACACCACCGCAAATACTGCTACACCAAGCTCTACAATGCATAATATTACAGTTAAACTCACACCAACCGAAGTATACGACAAAATATCAGGCAATGTTATATATTACTCTAACGAAACCGGTGTATCTGGTGCTAATGTAATGGTTACCAAAGATGGGAAGAAGGTAGCGGGCACAACATCCTCGTCAGGGTCATATAGTTTGGCAAAATTGGTTCCAGGAACATATGGTATATACGCTAATTACACATATAGTGGAAAAGAGTATGCATATTTCCAGAATGTGACATTGCAGCCTTTCAAAAATCTTACATATAATGTGTCTCTGACACCAGCCTATACAGTAACCCTTACCGGTACAAACAATAGCAAATCAGTACCCACAAACTTAACAGTTACAGGTGGTTCTGTGATGGCACCATCAATGTATACAACTTCACAGGCAGACACAAATACGGTCATACTTCCTGCCAATGAAACATATACATTTACACTGGCTAATACAACGGTCCATAATGGAATGTATGTCAATTACTCGGCATCGCAGACTGAATTCCTGAACAGCACTCTTACAGAGACTCTAGCATTGCATAAAGATAACATCTCAAAATATGTCCTTGCAGATCCATCGGTTACAGGCTATATAGGTGAAAATGTTAAAACAAGCGTAATAATTTATAACAGGGGGGATACCAATGACACACTACACATGTACTCTGGCAATTCAACATGGAACTTAACTTTCAGCCCTAATAACATTACAATACCTGTGGGAGGTTCCAGATCTGTGGCGGTGAATACAACAATTCCCATTGCACCAGCTGGAAACAACTCCGTGCCGGTAATGGCAATGATAAATGGCACATCCCAGTATCTGGGGAATATTACAGTTAACGTCAAGGCCGGTGAAAGTTATAATGTTTCATATTCTAAATATGCAGAGGTGAATGGTACCATAAATATGATACCGGTTACGGTTAAAAACACAAATAATACTGCAGTAACAGTGTATTTGAATATTTCAAATGCTGCAAAACTAATGAAAAACTATGATATCATGACATATGTAACCAATAGTGGCAAAAATATTACAAATATAACACTCACCACAGGGCAAACAGTAACCCTATATATATATGCATATGGGGTACATGGAAAAACCTTGCACTCAGTGCCAGTAGATCTTGAAACAAACGCGACCATAAATGGAACAAATACATACAAGAATGAAACCATAACACCTGTATTGCCATCCGCTAGCATAGGAGCAGGATCATCAGGAAGTAATATAATAAATAACTATAATGCCAATCCAGCAATGACAATATACATAGGCATAGGAATAATAATAGCAGCACTGCTTGCAGGCATAATTGGATCTTCAATCAGGTCAAAGAAAAAGAGGTAAACCGGATGAAATATAAATTATTAATCACATTATTTACAATATTCGCTTTAATTGCATTATCAGGCGTAGCCTCTTTGGGCAATAATATGCCAAATGCATCTCCCAGTACCTCCTCTTCTGCATTTTCTGCTACCATTCATGAGCCGCATTACGTATACGAAAACCAAACTTTCCAATTGAATGTAACCGAGAGTGCTGGATACCATAACTACTCAGTGTCAGCCTACCTGGGAGCTGTAAACGATACCGGCTTATCACCACTTTCCTATTATAATCATCATTCAACTAATGGAACATTTTCCATATCAGTAACGGCACCATCAGAATCAGAAAATATTCATGGATATATCAATGCAAGTGCTGAAAATTCAACTGGTTTTAGAGTAAGCCATGTCTATGCTATTTCCCCAATTAATGTGAGTGCACCCATCACATTTAATTCCACAATTAATAACACAGACCCTGTGCCAATAAAGAACATAACAGTGACCTATACAATTTCCCATGGCGCATCTTCTGTTGTGATAGGAGTAAGCCATATAAATGAGATAGGAGCAAATTCAACATACAAAGACAATATTACTGTGCCAGCAGCCTTAGTATATAAGGGCAAGGATACACTTACTGTAACAACCAATAATCCGGTGATTACAATTGCAGGAAAAAGTACGGTTACGTTCTATTACGGGCATAAGCCTAATTATGACTGGATATATTACATTGCGGCTGTGGCAGTTGCATTTGCGGTATTCCTTGTATTAGCAAGCAGTAAACGTAACACAGTAAAGGTTCCAAAATGGAAAAGGTCAAAGTCGTCTAAAAAGGCACAAAAGGTGCAAAAAGCAAAATAATCTAAATTAGTGAGTGGAGAGTTATAAACTCCTTTTCATATATGTTTTTTCTGCTAAATTTTATGGGAGTTCTTGATATGTCATACCTGTCGTCTATTAAGGAGATCCTTGCAGCAGACAGTGCATTGTCATGAATTTTATGTGGTGTGCTTGTATTCTCTTCGTTTACTATGACCATGGGAGCTATATTCCTTAATTGTTTTATTATTAGGTCCCTGTTGGGGCGATCACCATTCCCAATTTTTATCATTATGTACTCATAATCATAGTTTTCAACTATTTCTATTACATCTTTTTTAACTCCACAGATACTGGGGCATTCCCACGCCTCCATAAGTACATTATCTGCCATAACAGCAATTCCAGGCCTTGGTCCAGGGTCTATGCCTATTATGATCCTGGTAAATTGGCCCTTATTAAGAAGCACAGGCAAACATCTCCTTATTCCCTCAATTGATGTAGTTGCCTTCACCTGTCCTGGGAGGGTAAATTGATCTCTTTCAGAACTTAGTATAACATTTATGTCAGCAGGTATTGAATAAAGATCAGTTATGCTGAAAAATGGCAGATTCCATCTTTTGAGATCTCTTATAACATCATGGTAAAATTTGAAATCGTGAGTATATATTCCTACACGCGTCATTTATATAATTAAGTATTTCATCATTTATAAATATTATCATTTAAATTATTTAAAATTTGTAATCGGGAATTAATGATTTTCAGATGCCGCTATATTATATCCTAAAACGTTTGCAAATTGCATATCTTCTGGCGGAACCTTTATCATGTGACCCGGAGCTATATCTTCTAATTTATCCCCAATAAGGACCGAACCTCCACCCACCGGGATCAATTCGGTAATCCTGTCAAGGTCTTCCCTGAGATTTTCCCTCATTTCATCAATTATTTTCTGTGCCAGTTCGGCTAACAAGGGTTCGGAGACCTCTGGACCACCTATTTTACTTTGTTTAAAGGTTACTTTTTTCCCTATGGAATCTCTGGCTACATCGGCAGGGACAACAAAACCTGTTTCTTTGCCAATAGCTTTACTTATGCCTGAAACAACATCTCCGATTCCCGCCTGGATACTGAAAGACTGCTCTACTATTGGTTCAAGATTTTTTAAATTGAGCGTTAGTACATCAGTGGTTTTGAATCCAATATCTATCACAACGCCATTTCCATACTGTTTCTTTAAGAGCCCCTGATTTAATAAATAAATAGCAGCACCCACACCCTGAGGTCTCATAATTAATTTGGATATGTGGAATTTTTGTTCCTTGCCATCTGCGGACTTTATTTTTAGATCTTTTCCTTCTAAAAGCTTGTTTGCAGCAACAATTTCCTTATCAAAACTGGTTAGCTGTGTTCCGCTAGCCAGTATAACATCTGTTTTTTGGGCTGCTTTTCCAATTCCACTTTTCCATAATGCACCGGCCAGAAGTTGCATTGCATTGGGGTCAGTAAGCCTTCCATCTCCCTGTGGTTCTCTCAAGTTAGTTCCTGTGGCATCTTCTCCGAATACAAAAGTTTCTCCATCATTTATCGATATTATTGGTATGTTTCCACCAATTCCCCAGTTTCTAGATTCTGCCGGCATCCATCTGGATGGAAATTTTGCTTTTTTATTGTCTTCGGTGACCAATTTCGTATCTCCATATCCTAAATCTACTCCAAGTATTGCCATCTTATATTACCTCTTGTAATCCCATAGGAAATAATATGTAAATTATATTTAAATTTTTGCTCAAATATATTAAATAATTTGCAAGATTTAAATATTTATGTCACACTTTGTCATGCGATGTAGAATATTGTCAATATTTGGCATATTTTTTGTACATTTTATTCTATTGACTTCCTACATGGTGTTTTAAATCATATAACCGATAAGTTTGAAAGATATACCAATTAATTTGGTGCAATAATTCACATAAAGAAGATATAGCATAATAAATAATAGAGAGATTATAATAAATCCAATGAAAAGAATAAATATAGATTTGCAATATGTAAGAACGGATAGGTGGCAGAGAAGCTATGCGTGAGACTGCAGATCTCATCTACTTGGGTCCAAATCCCAACCTATCCTTAGAATCAAGTTTCTATCCAGTTCTATATGCCACTATTCTATGGAGATCTCTAAGAGAATAAAAGGCGCTATAAATTGCAACATAAAACTGCACATTACGTTTTGAATAGATGCAACTATAGCTAACGCGAGTTAAGGGTGAAGTTGAATGAATATCTTTTTATTCCTCGTAGAGAAAAACCCCGTTCTATAGTATTCTTATCCAAATCAATAATAGATAAATCTGGTATCCTAATATTTTTCCAGTCAATCCAGTTAAGTTGACGCTGCAGAAGATAACTGTACAAAATAGTCAGAATTATACCGTGATACACCAGAATAACATCTCTCCCGTGATTTTTTGAAACGACATTTGAAAAGCATTTGGCTACGCGAGTCTGCGCAATTTTATAGTTTTCAAACGCTCCAGCTCCTTTTCCCTCAAGGTATTCTGCGATAAGAAGATTAAAGGTATCGTCAGGTAAAAAGCGAAACGTTCTTTCTACTTCTCTCAGGTTAAAACTGGTTTCCGTTGGGATTCCAAATATATCACTGATGAATTTAGCAGTATTATATGCCTTATTCTCTGGACTATGGTAGATGTGTGATGCGGTTGTCCCTTCAATGCCACGAGAAATTTGCCTAATAGAGGTTTCAGCTTCGGGAGAAAGATCCCATTGATCGGAAGGTAGATTTGGATCAACAACAACTTCAGCGTGCCTGATTACATACGCTTTTGCCAAATTTCATCGTATATATTCATCAGATATAAAGATTCGAACACCATCTATCCTTTTGCATCTGTAAGCGAATCTTTTTAATGCCTGCTATTTTTTATTGGATTGAATATCCGGGGAGCATTATTTAATATACGATGAATTAATATAATAGTTCCGAATATTACGGAATATGGGATTCACTTATTTAGATGCTTTGATTTCAAAATTCGGTGACGAGGATTTCACAACTTCTGATTTTAAAGCGGCAACTGGAAACACTCGTCCAGCAAAATTACTATCAGAGTTAAAAATGAGAGGAGTTGTGGAACGGAGGGGACGGGGTACATATCGAGTATTGCTACTGTCGGAGAGGCCAGATAAAAGGATAAGTGAGTGGGAAAGAGTCAAAAATATCATTCTTAAAGCACCGTGGGATAAGGCATGGATGGGAAGTACAGCGGTGGAAATATGGACAAATGGAAGATATAAAATTTCTCCGAATCCATATCTACGTGTATTTCATCTCCGAGTTCACAAGTCGGAAATAGAGGAGTGGAAGAGATACCTCATGAGATCAGGGGTTTCGTGCTCAGGAAAAAAAAGGGTAGGGAGCTTCGTTATCCTGGAGGCCGCTTCCAGGATTAAGTGGACGTTAGTTGCAGGTGAGCCCGTAATCCCAAAGAATGAAGTTCTCAGGATAATCAAGAATCACCCAGGACTTTATGCAGGAGCAAGTGAACTCATTGGGTACTGATCCAGTTAGTAGGGAAAGGAAAGTCCTCGGTCTTTTAGATGAATGGCCTTGGGAACTTGGGGGTGTCTTAATCGGCGGATATGCAATAGCTGCGTACGGAGTACCAAGATACTCTAATGATGTTGATATTGTTATCCCAAATGGTGCCCCAGGAAAACTGGAAGATTTTATTAATGCCCAGAACTTTGAATTGGAAAACTCTTCAATTCCAAACCCACAGAATTATGAAGGCAAAGTACTCAGGTACAGAACAGAAGAGATAACTCTAGATGTGCTTGTGGGTTATGTGAGGGATAGGGAAGCGCAAGTAGATATGCCAGAACCTTGGATTAGCATGGATCATAGAAATCTTCGGCTAATTACTCTAACTGGTGGAACAAAAAATAAAATTCCAATTGCCAGTCCCGAAGCGATTTGGGCATTGAAGCTTCAATCTGGTCGAGATCAGGATATAACTGATTTGTTTTCAATGTTTGATGTTAAAATAGATGGTAAAAAAGTAATTGCTCTGTTTAATGACATAGAATCAAATACCTTAACCGAAAAATTAAGAAAAACCTTGCGAAAAACACATTCCAATAAACTCTATGAAGATTCAATGTCGAGATTAGAAACTGAGAGAACAGATAAAACCAGGAAGAAATGGGTTAGTTTTGGAAATCAAGTTGCTCATATTGTTTCTGGAACAATGAAGGAATAGATTGACAATTCTGCAGAAAAACGGGTAAATTCATTACTGCTCAGTATGTTTTTTATGAAGTTAGCACTCTTGCTTAAGTACCCATTTAATTATGTTTTGTGTGATTCGTATGCACACCTTAATTAAATAAATGGATACCTACCTATATTCTTTTTGGTATCATGCCGTACTTTACAGGAGATTGTCTGTCAAAAATTAAATAACATAACGTAATCGCACTGAGATTATGTCGAACCGTATCCCATTCCTGTTCAGGCCGCCACATATTGCAGACTTAGACAGAATGTATAGTATTTTGGAAAGTTCACTTAGCCAGTTTCTGGCAGTCAACGAAACTTCTTCCAAGAATAATCAGCTAATTATAAATAAAGGAACGGTTGAGGGCTATATAATTGACAGCAGGTATCATACCATTGTTGCAGAAATTAACTCGAAGATTGTCGGATGGTTGTCTGGGAGTAGCAGATCGGAAATACTATCAGAGCATGGATGTAATCCTGGGGAATTTTATCTTGAGGAAATCGTAGTGGATTCTGCTTTCAGGAGAAAAGGTATCGGCAGTTCCTTGTTAAGTAGGATACCTCTGGATAATTTGGAGGCTGTTGTTATCGATACGCCATTGATTAATGAACAGGCAATTATATTCTATCAACATAATGGGTTTCTTGCAGTTGGCAATATGCCCAATGAATTCTCTAAAAACTGGGTCAGAATGTCAAAGGCGACCTGAAACCACTGAATGTACGTCTATAGGTCATCATAGACGTTCTCCCGTTTTCCAACATCTATGACAACAATTACTATATTGTTTCTTTCTACGCTCAATAATATCCTATAAATGCCAACTCTCAAGCTAAACAAAGGCACTGCATTTAAACGTTTAACATATCTGAATGGATTTGCACTAATCCCATTTATTTTTTCGAGAATCCGTTTAGCTATATCCCTACCAATCTTTTCAAGGGACTGGATATGGTCAGCATCAATACTGTCAGGGGCAGGATAATAATACCCATGACTATTGGAAAATATGGTGAAATCCCTTTCCAGAGGATAAGGGGGCAGTGTGACCTTGTGCGGAGAAACAAAGTATTTTACCTCATGGTTACTGTGGAAATTCCATAGTACCCACTGATTAAGGTAAATGACCTCATTGGCGTTGATATGGGTATTGAAAATATCGCTGTTGATTCCACAGGGAAATACTACTCTGGAGATGATATCAGGGAAGTAAGGGAACGAAATGCTGATCTGCGGTCCAGACTGCAGTCTAAAGGTACTAAATCTGCCAGAAGGCATTTAAAGAAACTCTCTGTCAGGGAGAGTAGATTTGCCAGAAATACCAACCACATCATATCCAATGAGATAGTTCAAAATGCCAAAGGCACCTCTTCTGCCATTGAAGACCTCAGTGGCATCAGGATGAGGACAACTGTTAAGGAAGGGCAAGAGATATATCCACAACTCCTGGGCATTCTACCAGCTCAGGGTGTTCATTGAATACAAGGTAAGGGAAGCTGGCATTCCAGTCATAGTGATCGATGCACACAATACCAGCAGGGAATGTACAGTATGCCACACCATCCATAAGAGGAACAGGCCTGAGCGTTCTCATTTTAAACTCTAACTCCCGTTATTTTGCATAATAGGTATTTCAAGAGCCTTAATTATTTCCCCAGATTTTTTCGGTATTTCAGATATCTTCCATTCCTCACCGATCTTGAGCATGTTCACACGCTGAAG
>JAJZWN010000072.1 GCA_021846695.1 Thermoplasmata archaeon | reverse complement strand
TGATCTAATGCTAAAGCCCGTAAAAATGGTCAAAATCAGGATTATCGGCCTGAATTCGTACAAAAACAGAATAATAGATGATATGCACGATTTAAACGTTATCCAGATTGAGAATGCCGGGCAGGATGTTACTAAATTGTTCAACATTCCTAATTCAAATGCGAATTATAAGATATTATCTGAAAATCTCTCAAGGTTCAAGGGTTTTATTTCAATTCTACCCCAAAAGGAAGTAAAACACAAAAGATATTTTAGTTCGCCACAGGAAGTTCTTGAGGAAATATCAAAAATATCCATAGCTGATGAACTGAATAAACTCAGGGACGATGAGGAAAAATTCAGTTCAATAATCCGTGAGAACAATGTTCTATTAAAGCCACTGCAGATATTATCCAGCTTCAAGGAGGACTTGTCAATATTAAACAATGACTACGTTGAAAGTTTCATAATAGAAAGAATGGATCAAGCCCACAATCTAAAAACCGATTATGCGACTTATATTAATTTAAACAATGGATATTCTATTGTAATCATAAATAAAAGAAATGAACCCGAATTCCTTTCATTGCTTTCATCCAAAACCTATAACATGATGAAGGTTCCAGAGCTTAAGGGAACTGTGGCGGAAAACGTAAAATCCATTAGTAAAACAATTTCCAATGCCTCTAAAGCCATAGAAGGAATTAAATCATCTTTGAAGGCGCTTTCGAATAAATATTACGAATCCATTGCCCAGATAACAGAACAACTTGAAATATATGTAAAGGAGGAGGAAATATTGAGTAATATTGCATCCTCAGAAAACGCTTTTGCTGTTGAGGGATGGGTTCCGGAGTCCGAATATGAAAAAGTTTGTTCAATATTAAATGAGGATTCAAACAACACAATGCTGATACAGAAGATAGAAACAAAGGAGGAACCCCCAACAAAACTATCAAACCCAAAGCATTTCAGGATATTTGAGTTTTTTATCAGATTCTATTCCCTGCCTGAAGAGTATGAATTTGATCCAACATTGATTTTCGCCCTTGTGTTCCCGGTATTTTTTGGTTTAATGGTTGGCGATGCCGGATATGGACTGGTAATCCTTCTGGTGTCCCTTTTCATAATACACAGAGTTGATCATCCACCGGCAAAAAGCCATATACCAAAAAAAATTTCGGGATTTATATTAATGATAATGGGCAAAAATTCTTTGAAAACTCTTGCCAAAGCATTGATACCATCTTCCATAATTGCCATAATATTTGGAATAATATTCAATGAATTTTTTGGATTCACAATATATCCTGTGCCATTTCAAATCAGTCCATCACCGGTGCCTGTTGCCCATATAGGACAGTTGCTTGTGATTTCTGGTTACATAGGTCTAGGTTTTGTCACATTCGGTTTTATACTTGGAATTATAAACAATATTTACATAAATCATAGAAAGGCTGCAGCAGCTAAGATCGGGTGGATATTGATGGCATGGGCCTTTGCCGTTCTAGGGCTTAATCTTATACATGGGGTCAGTCTAAGTCCCACAAATACATCATCAATGATAGGATATGTAATGCTGATAGTTGGATTTATAACGGTCGTTGCTTTCGAGGGAACGTTAAGTCTAATGGAAATTCCATCCATTATTTCACATGTACTTTCATATACAAGGATTGTGGGAATACTTCTGGCATCAGTTGTTCTTGCCCTTGTGATAAATACAGTCTTCAGGGCTACATTATCCGATCCTTTTTATTTTATAATACTGGGAATTGTTATACTTGTTGTGGGACAGCTTTTCAACCTGGTAATTGCCGTATTTGAACCAGGCATACAGGGAGCAAGGCTTCTTTATGTAGAATTCTTCTCTAAGTTCTATTTTGGCAATGGAAAGCCATTTTCTCCCTTCGGCAGCAACAGGCGTTTTACATTGAAAAAATTTGACAGGAAATAATATTTCAATAATTGAAGTAGAATCCCAGTTCATTTAATTACTATTATAGGGAAAAGCCTTAGATTCCACGCTCTAAGACGGAAAGACGTTTGAAAAAGCCGGTTGAATATGCTTTAACACCCCATATCTATTTTTGAATTAGTCTAACAAGTTGTGTCAAGCACCATAATATGCATTTTATAGACTCATCGTTATACTTTCAATAGCAAACAAGGAAAGTGAGGCAAGTTATATGAAAAGCAATAAATACATTGGGCAATTCATTTCAGAATTTGTGTATCTTTGTCATAAACTTAAACAATTTCTATACCTTTATTCCTTTTGTATATTTCTTATTATATTTAAATGATAATACAGATAATAATATTATTGCTGCCGCTATCGACGAGATTCTTATAACTTCTCTATTTGTTATTTCAAATACAGTAAACAATGACAATGTTAATATTATAATATATATTGCATATGTAATTTTATTATATTTAACCCATTTATCCTGCCTTATAAAATGTATTCTTCCTTTTTTAGCACTGTAATATATGAAAATATACATTAAAAGAATTAATGAAAATGAGATTACAAATAATATTAAAAAACCCTTTAATGTATAAATATAAAGAATACTAAAAATCATAATAAGTGACGTGCTCCCTTTATTATTTGGACACTTATAAGAGAGATAATATACTAATAGAGAGATATAAGTTGGAGTGCAGAGGGGGGTTCACATATGTCTGAGAAATTCACAGTTGAACAGAAGGAACAGATTGTCATTGAATCATTCACTGCAACAAACATTGCAGAGCTGTGCAGAAGGCATGGCGTATCTGTTGCACAGTTCCACAAATGGAAGGATAGGTTCATGGAGGGTGGCAGGAAAGGTTTAGGTGAATCCTCAAGAGGCAATGAATACCAGAAGGAAATTGACAATTTGAAAAGGATTGTTGGTGACCAGGCACTTGCCATAGACGCATTAAAAAAAAATCGACAGGTGAGGAGATAATGATGGCAATTGACAGCCTCAGGGAAACAATGCCCATTGCAAGGATCTCAAGGGCAATGGAGATCCCAAGATCTACCATATATTATAGAGGCAGGGAATCAACAGGCAGCAGGAAGGCACGTATTCCGGGAAATGTTGAAACGGAGATAAAGAGGATTGCAGAGGAGAGGACAACCTATGGCTATAGAAGAATATGGGCAATGCTTCGAAATTCCGGCATAAATGTAAACATAAAGGCAGTAAGAAGGACCATGAGGAGAAATAGCCTTTCCCTCCCCTATGCAAAGCACAGGAACCACACAAGGACAAGGGATCTGACAAAACCTGATGATGTCAACAAGCTGTGGGAAACAGATATCCATTACGTTTCATTGCAAAGTGAGGGAATGGCATATCTCATGAGTATCAAGGACTGTTTCTCAAAGAAATGGATATCCTATGAATTCTCCAAATCATGCACAGCCAGTGATGCCATTAGGGCAGTGGAAAAGGCATTTGCCATCAGGTTCCATGGAACATTGCCACAGAATCTTGTACTCAGGACAGACAATGGACCACAGTACATATCCAGAGAGTTCAGCAACACCATAAAAATACTTGGAATAAGGCAGGAATACATCCAGAAGCATACACCTGAGGACAATGGCGACATTGAATCCTTCCACAGTTCCCTTAAGACAGATTACATCTGGGTCACAGATATTGAAACATTTGAGGATGCAAAGAAACTCATGGAATATGCATTTACTGATTACGACACAGTAAGGCCCCATTCATCCATTGAATATCTTCCCCCCGATGAATTCGAGGGGAGATGTGCTGAGGATGGCAATTACGGGAAGAAATACCTTGAGGATAGGAAAAACAAGGAGGAAAGGAGAATGAATAACAGAATTGAGAAAAAAAGGAGGTTGAAAGAAAATGTCTCATTGGAAGATAAAAAATCTGTCCAAAATTAAAGGGCTCAGATCAATAAGTATCACATCAATAAACAAATATATCTTTAAATATTTAAAACCGTTCAATTTAAATCACCTGGAAAAGCATCCCCATAGAGCCCCAATTATAGAACTACTACTTTCGGTTACAAACAACGCATCGTAAATCCAAAATACCAGCATACTATCAAAAACAAGACCAACACCAGGTAATAACAACATAAGTATGTCAACTGCCAAACTCACTATGGCCACATCACATAGGATATTCCAGTCTATTGCAATCCCTATCGTTTTATCAATGCTAATATTCCTAATACCATTATTCGTTGATTTTAACATACTGTTCATTGCCGATGCAATATATGAATATTCTATGCCAAACCTATCTAATGTCTTATTACTGGAATACATATAATTAAATGATATTAATTTTATACTATTTATTAATTTTTCCGTTACATTGCTATGTATAACTATTTACTGCAAATTTTTATTAAAATAAATTATTTTATATACAATGTCAATTAATATCAATCCAAATATTATTGAAAATATGTATCCTAAAATATAATTCTTGTTGATAAAGAAAATAATTGAACTAGATAATAATCCTATAGATGCTAATGTGTTACCGTAAATCTCGTACTTTCTGACTTTACGAATTTTTTTGAATTCTAAATTTTCATCAATTAATTTCATATTACCATCCACCAAATATTCATATCTTTCAGCAACGGTCGTGCCTGTGAATGTTGATACACCAACGAACATATCATTGTACAACTTATATTAATCCCATTAATTACTCACAATTTAATATTCCTGTTTATTATTATTCCATCCAATATAAATATAACAAGTCCAATTATTTCATAGGTTATAAAAGAAAATATGTTTTTTGTCATCATAAAAATTATCGGGGACATTATGAAATATATTATAGCAGGAACGATAAGATATAATGATCTATATTTTATAGCATTTTTGTAGTTTATATCATTATCATATTTGGATATTCTATACTTTATTAAGTTTTTATTATATTTATACGTAATAATACTTACTATAGCAGGTATATATGCAAGCGAAGACAATACTTTCCAATACATATCGTTATATGGATCTATAATTAAAATTGTAGGTAATTCGGCTTCTAACCCCATTAATATTGTAAATAATTTTAATCTGTGATATTCCGTTTTTAAATTTATATTTGAAAGCATATCGTTTACCATTTTACCATCCGCATGTATGTGCAACTCCGGCTAATGCTACACTACTCAACAAAAAAAGTCCGAATAACCACGCACCAGCAGATAAGCCAAGAGTTGCAGGAATACTAAGTGCACCAATTATTTCTATAGCCCAGGCACCTATATATCCTATAATGGCGACAACGCACCACCAATTTGCATCTATTATAATTCCATTGCTTTCACTTATGTTAACATTCTTAATACCATTATTCGTTGATTTTAACATACTGTTCATTGCCGATGCAATATATGAATATTCTATGCCAAACCTATCTAATGTCTTATTACTGGAATACATATAATTAAATGATATTAATTTTATACTATTTATTAATTTTTCCATTACATTGCTGTATGTACCCTTATTATCCAGTGTAAATTCATTTCCCAGTAATATTTTGGATGAATTTATAGGAACTATATTGGCATAGATATATGATATATTCCCATTGCCATTTCTGTATATTATATCCCCTATCTCCACCTTATAATGCTTGAATGTATCTGTATATGCAATTGTATACTTTACATTAGAATTATTATAATATTGCAATAAGTAATGTGTACTGTTTGTTGCTATGTAATCGTACTTATAGGAAGTTGTATTATTATCATTATTTTTAACATCCCTATTTTCATAACTGTACACCCTGTTTATTGATGTCTTGTTTATATTGCTGGTTGATATGTAATTACTGGATATGTTATAATTGTGCATGAATGTAATATTCCCAATTTTTACATTATTGCTGCTATCTGCACTATTTTGCATATTATTGTTTTTATCACTATAAACAGAATCTGAAAATGCCATCATTAT
>JAJZWN010000071.1 GCA_021846695.1 Thermoplasmata archaeon | reverse complement strand
TTTTGTCCAGTTTCAAATCCTTTTTCATTGAATCACTGTTCCTGTCAAGATAATTCATAAAATCTGAAAATGTATCCATATAAATAACAATATATTTCATTCAAAAATAAATCTTTCCATATGTGTGCCTGTTTGCCAGAACTGCAAAGTCCATAGGGCAGGCAAATATTTATCCTGAAATCTATTGTAAAAAATTATATAGGCGTAAAGTTTTAAAACCATATCTACATTATTGCTAGCTTATATGGATAAATAAGATGTTGATGAAGGTGCTGTTGTGTTTCAAAGTGTAAGGGTTGAAAATGAAAATATGGATAAGGTTATTGATATAGTAAAATCTAAAATCAATACCTACGAGGTTCTTGCCAACCCTGCAAGCATGAAATTCCTTTTTTTCGACAGCGACAATCCTGACATAAACACACAGTTTGACGAATTAAGGAAAATTCTGGTACCTATGGGCTACATACCGTTTCTGGTACTGGATGTTGAGCATTACGTTGAAGTGGGAATACGCCCTAAAGCTTCGTATAGGAGCAACAAAGTTAATCTTATTATGCTTATACTCACACTGGCATCAACAATATATGTTGGTTCTATATATGCCAGCAGCTTTGTACATCCCGGCACATTCGCAGAGGAATATAAACTGCTTTACGGATTTGTTTTCTTTTCACTTCCATTGATGTTTATACTGGGAATACATGAAACTGCACATTATATTGTTGCAAGGAGGTATAAGGTTAATGCATCACTGCCATTTTTTATTCCGTTTCCATATTTAATAGGGACGTTCGGAGCATTTGTTTCACTCAGGGATCCTGTCCCCACACGAAAGGCAATGGCAGAAATAGGTGCAGCGGGCCCTATAGCTGGTTTCCTGGCGGCTGTTCCCCTCCTATTTCTTGCCCAGTACCTGGAGGGCATTTTCAAGCCAATAGGCAATTACATACCGTTCATTTTAAATTACCCTGAAATTTACCACATATTTGGAATAGTTGAACCTTCCAATGTCCCCATATTCCCCATGGTTTTTGCTGTGTGGGTAGGCATGTTTGCAACTGCAATGAACCTTATACCGGCAGGGCAGCTGGATGGAGGGCATATTGCCAGGGGCATACTTGGCCCGAGGTCATATATATTAGGGTATATCTTCATAGGGTTCCTGTTTTATCTAACGATAACATATCATTATATAGGCTGGCTTTTCCTTGCCCTATTCGTTATCTTTATGGGGATGGCCCATCCGCCAGCCCTGAATGATTACGAGAAAATATCCAGAGTTGATATCGGGATAGCAGTCTTCTGCCTGGTAATGTTTGCGCTTACCTTTACTGCGCTGCCGATAAAACCCTAAAAAATTAATAACTAAAAACAGATACAGACTAAGGGGCTTGTGGTCCAGTGGTTATGACGCTTCCCTCACACGGAAGAAATCGCCGGTTCAAATCCGGCCAGGCCCATTTAATTTTCAGGAAAACCATATTTTATGATAAATATGCATGTATACTGCTATTCTATTTATTGAGACGATTCGTGTTAGATTTCTTGAAGAGAAAAATTTTTATAGAAGTTTAAAATTACCTATTGCTTTGTATTTATTGGAGGTGGTAGAAATGACTGCGAACAATGATACAAGCCAGGTTTCTAGGGAAAAAGAGGGACGGAAAGTTGAAAGTGGATACGCCTTCAAGGGGGGCGATATCAGTATGGACAGGTTTTCAGAGATTGAGGCCATAGGAGAGAAAATCGGGAACATATGGCAAGACAATGATCTAAGTATACTGGACCTGAAAACATTGATGCCATACCTTGCGTCTATGGTATTCCTTGAGGCGGGGGATTCTGATTTTGATATTCTTGATTACATAGACAACTACATGAAGCCTGCGATATTCGAATTTAACCGGAGATTGAGAAACTCAAGGAAATTCAAGAGTTTTGATAACAACACAGCTGTTACAGCTTAAGGTAACAGCTTTATTTATAATTTAAACATGCCTATTATAAATCATATTTTTATGATTTTAGACTCCCCTTAGAAATTTGTAATGATTAAAACGGCCATGTTTATTTTACCATGTTGTGTGGATTTGTTATCCAGGTTGGTTAATTAAATTGTTTTTCTACATGATAGTCAGAATGTGCAAGTAGGTTCATGGTATTCAAGTCAATATAGACTCCTATTGCATGCAGAGAGTATAATACATATTCCTGTACATAAATTTATATACCCCGTAAATGTATTGCCTCTATGATAACTGTAAATAGGAAAAGTTTATTGATTGTAGCCACGGTAATAACGGCAGCTCTTATGATAGGCATGCCATTATCCGCAGCAGCAAGCCCGGGAAACACCCCTGCATATTTGGCCAGTGGGTCATCAATGAATTACATTTGCAGTACATCAGGATACGCTTATTCCCAGGAATACTCACACTCAAATGGCATAGGAAAAACAACCATAAGCAATTCTACTACTGGCCCTGCCACATATTATTATAATGTATCTGTAAGCAGTTCAAACAACACAGTAGCAAATATAACTGTTCCGACAAGCAATGGAATGTCCTCATATACCAATGTACCCATAAGTGATGCAAAATATATGGTGCCCACATATGTCAGCAATTCTTCCAAAAGTGTGACAGTCTTAATTCCAATGAGTGAGGGAAATTTTAATGGATTATATGGAAACTACAACTATACAGTTAACTATTCAAAAACTATTAATTTTTCATACTACAAAACCGCATTTGGAACAGTAAAGGCCACGGAATATGTTATATCTGAGCATGAAATAGTGAATCAGGCAACACCATCAACTGCGGCTTCATATAAGAATATAACAGGCACAATATATATCAACTCCGCCACAAATGTCATATTAGGTTTGAATATAAATGTTTACGATATGCATGTTAAAAGTGGAACAACCCCGTTAAATGAAACTTATACCTCAACCGGCTATACGTACACTATTGACCTTTCGAGCACAAACGTTGTACCGGTTCATACAGAACTTACCGGAGCTTATATTGGCATAGGGGTAGCTATAGTGCTTCTTGGAATAACACTTTATTACTTCTACGGCAGGAAGCATTAAACGCCCGAACAGCTACATAAAAGATTGAGGGAGAAATGTCCGGAAATAAAATTATTTTCTTTTTTAATCCGGTATTATCTTTTGATTATTTTTAAACATAATCAGGATACCGGGAATTATCAATATTATAATAAGTATTATAAATAAAGTATTTGTAATGATTCCAAACATGATCATAACAAAAAATCCGGTAAATGAAAAGATGGAAATCCCGAGATAGATGTGTTTCATATTGACATTTTTCCTGTGTGAATAAAGATATATGCCTGTCAGGGAATCTATTCCGAATTCCATCATCAGAAATATTCCAGATATTGACAGCAACTGTGCAAAGAAGCTTTCTATTGATGGCACAAAAAGCATGACTGCATTTATTGATTCAGCCGCTATCATAATTATAATAAGATTAGCATATGGGCTTTTCCTTGTTTTATTAATATATCCGAATTGCCTTGGAAGGAGATGCTCGCGGGACATAGCGTACCATGCCCTGCTGAGTATATAGGTTGTCAACCACAGCGAACTTGCAGTAGAGGCGATAACGGCAATATCCATAACAAATGAATATTGTGGAATTATGTAATGGGACCAGGTGGCAAGGGGGTCCAGACTAGCTGATAGAAGGCTTATAGGTGTCTCAATATCCATCAGTGTCATTGTAACCAGGTAAATGGCGAATACTGCGATAAGCCCTATAATTCCTGTAGTTCCTGGCCATTTTTCCCTATTAAACGACTCCTCAGATGCATATGAATCTATTTCCCACCCGTCCATTATTGTGGCTATTATGGGAAAAGCCAGCATAAATTTATATGGATTCTTTAATAGAGCGCCAAAACCTATAAACCAGGCAGGAGAAACCGTATTTACAGTATGCCCGGGCAAAAAATATATTGCTATTATAATGAAAACGGCAATTATGGATAACTCCAGTACCAGAAAGATTTCTGTGAGCCTTGCAGTTGGCCTTGCACCCATTATAGATGCTACAAGCGTAATTAAAATCCATGCACTGCCGAGCAGGAATATGGTTATTGTACTGCTATATATTGAATAGCTTATTATTCCTGTATTATAGAGCAACACTGCTGTATATTCACCTGCGGGTATCACTATTGGTGGAATTGAAAAAAAATATGCAAGGGTGATTATCCATGCCTGCAAAGAACCGTACCTCTTTGATACGATCTTATTTCCCCAGTGATATGATGCACCTGCGCTGGGGTATAATCTGTTAAATTTTCTAAACAATATGGCTGCGCCAAGCCATATGGGAAATGTGATGATAATTGCCATAATTGAGTAGAACCCAAGGTACATTGCAATGACACCGTATGATGCTGCAATACTGAATGCAGGTGCTACGCTTGATGTTGAGAGTGCTGAAAGGTCAATAAATTTATGTACGTTAGATTTTAAGTCGCCAGAACTCCTGTTTATTTTAAATATCATCTTTATCAATTAAGTATACTTTATTAAAGTAAAGTTTATTTGAATATTTAAATTTTCCTTCAGGCATATTTCATGGGATAGGGGTAACTGTATAGAGATTATTATTGGTTTAAAAATATATAATCAACTGGTGCTGCATTTTGTGTTACAAAAAGTGGATTCAGAGACTATAAGGAGAAGAAATAATTTAAAAGTTTCAAGGATAAAACATTAAAATTTTACTATAGTGCCCTACGATGCCGCTATTAAAGGTTATTTTGAGACAAGGGCCCTGAATACGTCCAAAACTCCGAGCCTTTTAATTGGACATTTAGTTGTTATACAGTATTTACCGAAATCTTTATATTATTATATGCGTAACTATATAGAATATGAAAAAAAGAGGCAAGATAGGTAGGGTGATATACTTATCTGCAGGAGAGTAACATGGCGTGGGATTCTGAACACATGGAAACTCAGATACCTGCCTATGTATAGCTTTTATAGGGTGTATAATTTCTGGATGGCGTATTTAAATGGTAAATTTATATGGATTCATAACGGCATTTATATATTTGATAATATTTTATATAATTTCATGGGGAATTCTGGTATATGTACTTTTTTTTAATATACGGGAAATATCTTCCAGAACTATCAACTAAAAAATCAGTTTTATTTTCAACAGTAATTACACTTACCATACTAATCTTATTAGATTATCCATTATATGATATATATTTATTAACAACTAAAGATATGTTTCCATTGGGTATAGCCGGTTTGATCATTGTTTATTTGAATATTTCTGTTATAATTGGATTTGCATCACTATTAATCATATATATTACACTGGACAATTATAAGGCAGCACTTAAAATTGGGGGCTTAACTTCTGTTGTGCTATTTTTATACATGAATCTAAGTGCATTTGTATTCCTTGTGCCATGTAGTGTGTTGCATAATTCATTCTAATTTAATAATTATCCCATAATAAATTTAAAACTTAAAAGGTAAACCCCTATATAGTGAAATATAGGGGCGATTTGCCTTGACACCACAAATCAATAATAAAATAAATAGAAGTATAAAAAGGTACTGGATCGGTTCAAACAGGAGATGGAAAAAGTATAATGAATCACTTGTAGATAGAATAGAATACCTTACAGATCTATCATTCATAAAGGATAATGATCGTCTGCTGGAGGAAAAAAATAATGGTAAAATAGGCCATCCATACAAAGTTCCTGATGCATTGATAATGTATTTAGCGAGATTAAGATCTATATTCAGTATACCTTTCAGGTCACTTGAAGGGATGTTAAGGTCCTTAGCAATTATAGCTAATATAAAATCAATATCATATAGTGAAATATTCAGGAGGATAAGGAGAATCAAACCTGAATTGAATAATATTAACAGTAAGCTGGATTGCATTATAGATTC
>JAJZWN010000070.1:4187-6169 GCA_021846695.1 Thermoplasmata archaeon | reverse complement strand
TATTTATCATTTAATCATCCTCCAGAGCGAGTATAGTGCCGATAAAAGTGGTTGGTTTCGATATTTTATCTATCTTTTTTAAACTCGTAGAAACACCTATGATCTTTTCTTTATCAATGGCTATGATTTTATTAGGGTATTTCTTTTTTAGTGTTTCATAATTTTTGTTGAACCATTTAAAATTTTTGGTATATTCTTCTAAATTTGCTTTAAGAACAGGCTTATCTTCCATTTTAATCACCCACTTCAATTTCTGTAATGTCAAAATCCTTAGGAAAAACCATCGATTCTGTGTATTTATGTGCATTTTCCCATTTATTAAACACTTTTACTGCTTCATGATGATACAAAAAATCAGCTTCGTCGTCATTGTAAATCTTTTCTTCGACCAAATACATTATCTTTTTTGATGTCATTTAATCACTTCCTTGTGAAATTTATTCTATTATTACTTGAGCTACTCCTATGCTGAGGCATCAAAGTTTATTCCTGATTCATTGATTGACTTCTGCTTGTACGGATAGATACCGTGCAAGCCCGAGGTCGCAATCTCTGCAGGCGTTGATTCGGACCGCACCAGCCCTATTTTGATCGAACCAAATGCTTGTATATTGATGGCTGCATTCAAATCTCTATCTATAGTGAGACCGCAGATATCACATTTATATGTTCGATCTGATATTTTTAAATCACGCTTTATATTTCCACATTTTGAACACATCTTTGATGATGGATCGAATCTTCCTATTTCTACTAAATTTTTACCGTATTTATCGCATTTCCATTGTAACTTCTGTTTGAATGCATACAGAGAAACATCTGCTACGCTTTTTGCTATATGGTGGTTCTTCATCATACCTTGGACGTTTAGATCTTCAATAAATATGGTATCGTAACGCTTGGTTATCGCTGTAGATACCTTATTAATAAAGTCTTCATGCATATAGCGTAACTTCCTATATTTTCTTTGTATTTTTATTCTCTGCTTTTCGTAGTTTTTCGATCCTTTTTTCTTCTTTGAGAGTTGTCTTTGTAATCTTTTTCTTTTCTTTTCCTCCTTATTGCTTGGTCTTGGATTATCGACTATTATGCCATCTGAAAGCGTGGCAAAATTCATTAATCCCACATCGATGCCTATAGTGTTTTTTGGTGATGGTTCTTTTTTCTTTGGCAATTCTGTATCTATTTCGTAATATATTGAACAGAAGTAATCTCCAGAGTCCTTCGTTATAACTATTTGATTAACGCTTTTTATCTCCTTTAATTTTTCTTTTGATCCTTTAAAATATATGCCTTCGTTAAATTTTGGAAAACGTATGATATTTCCCTTTATAGTAATGTGCTGTGGGACTGCAAAATAATCGTTTTTATCTTTTTTCCTAAATTTAGGGTGATCTGTATTTTTATGAAAGAAATTTTTGAATGCGTTGTCAAGAAAACGTAGAGACATTTGTAGTGATTGAGCGTTAATCTCGTATAGCCATGGATATTCTTTTTTCAATGACGTTAGGGTTTTCTGAGTATCGAGATAACTCAAAGATGATTTTTTAGCATCTCTATGGGTTATGTAGTATTCGTCCCGCTCCTTTAAAAAATAATTGTAAACAAAACGACAACTGCCAAAGTGTTTTTCAATGAGTATTTTTTGATCGTCATTTGGATATAATTTTATTTTAGTAGTTGTAATCATTATTTATAGATATACTATACAACTCTATAAACGTTACTATTAAGAAAAAACTATGAATCTTGGCTTTAAAGTTCTTGCTTATAAATCATAACTGCATCTTTTACACATTTTCGTGCACTCCTTTTTCTATAAATTTTTTAAAGCAATCATCACAATACAACCTATAAGATGCATAAGCTTCCCACCCTTCTCCCTTTTTGAGTTTCTTACCACACGAATGACAGAGACGTTTTTCATAAGTAATGTATTCAAATACAAATGTTTTAAAAGTATTTAAAAACTCCTTAAGCAT
>JAJZWN010000070.1:0-3443 GCA_021846695.1 Thermoplasmata archaeon | reverse complement strand
TCTAATTCGCCAATATAATAATTAAAATCTATATATTTAACATCATACTTACAAATTAAGTCAGTATAAATTTCGCAAAATCTTATACCATGCGATTTATTAAATAAGTCTGGTTCATCAAGAATTAAGCTTTTTTCTCGTATTTGAATCACGTGAGCTAATTCGTGGATAAGTGTGTGAATAATAGTATCGTGGGGGTTTGTCTTTTTTGCATTCCTAATAGCTTCCAGAGAGACTACTACACTCTCGAATACATCTCCGTCGTCAAAAAATAATTTGGTTGTTAAAGCCAGAGCTGTTTTAGTCACGCTGTTGCCCTCTATCTCTGTATCATCTTCGAATTGGCTATATCTTGAAAATCTCCCTCGCACCCAAAATACTTGGAATCCGTAACTCTTGATCTCCTTTATTATTGCCCTCTCTTTTTTATTTCCTATTTTACGGCTTATGAAATACATGCTTTAGCTCCTTTTTGTTTTCTCTTTAGATAACTTGCGTCCTTGGAAAAATCCTATCAAATATGCAATCACAATTACTGTCACAAAAACTATTCCTGTTATTACATCTGTCATTATTTCATCCCCATCCTATATAAACCATCGTAACCATCAATAGTGTAAATACAACACCCATTATGACTACAATTACATCTCTTAATTTAATGCTCATACTTACTCCTTCTTTTCATTCGTTCTTCCACTCTAAGTTGATTTATTATGTCTTTGTATTTATATCCTTCTTTTCTAATTGCTTTAACAACTTGTTTATATGTTGATTTTACATATTTATTACGCATAAAGCAATAAAGAACACGAAACCACGGTCTTTTGTAAATTCGCTTTTCGATTACAAAACGGTCGTGGTCGGTAAACATTTTATTCCTCGTTTAATTCTAAGTTAATGCTTTTAGTTGCCCATTTAACCACGTAATTTTTACTGTCTATTTCAAAAACGTGTATGTGATAACCACCGTGGTTTTGATCCAAGTCGCAACCAATTAACTCTGGCTTATCTATTGTTGTTATTTCAAGCAAGTCCTTACATTTATCCATTTATAACCACCTTTTTTATCTTGTTAATTACTATACGCCATAAAACAAATGTGTCTCCATAATCATAAAGAATTGGCATACCGTCCTTCTCTCCTATATTATACCAATGGACATCGCTAAATCCTCTCAACTCGTGCTTAAGCATTTTAGCGTGTGCTAACCTCTTTTTAATAGATGGTATCTGAACTTTTTCCATTTTAATAATCTTATAGTCTGGTGTAAATTCTATCACACGTGCTAAATATTTGCTCGTTCCAGACCTTGACACTTCCACTTTATTGCAATAAATAGCGATTCTATTTCTTGCGGTTTTGGTTACGTGGGTTTCATTAATTTGAACTGATCTGTGTATTCCCGTGCTAAACACTTCCTATTATTGTTATTAACTCGTTCTCGTTTTTTATATTTCTATCGTATATCAGTTTAACCATTTTAGCATCATATATGGGATTAAAATCCTTAAATTGCACCGTATCTTCGTATGCCCACGGCATTCTAATCTTTTGTATGTTATATAATGATAGAATGGACTCATATTTATTATACTCTGGACGCATACCAGTCTCATAAAATATCACTTTTTTAGGTCTGTGATTTACCCAACCCGATAAAAGCGAGACGGCTGTAAGCCCAGAGCCTATATTTATGTGTATAATTTTATCTTTCACAAATTTCATCTTTTCTGCATCTCGTTTCGTCCATTCATAAATATCTTCGTTGTTGGCTGTTCCTGTTGCGATAAATGCTGACCATCTGGTGTACTCTTTGTAAAACATCTTTTTAGCCATCGGTGCTCCGATGCTTAGTCGTGTTACAGGGAGCTTAACTGTTTTAGCACCAAGTTGCTCTGCCTTTTCAATTACTGGTGTCTTTTTTATATAGTAAACAACACATTTTTTGTTATAATATCTTGCTAATGATGCAACTATTAAAGACGATTCGGAATAACTCGATGACATGACTCCGTAAACATTGGCATTTGGATATCTGTCGCACATTATCTCGTCGAATTCACGAGCTTTATAGTTTTTTATTCCGTTTATAGTATATAATTTATCGAGCCGTAAATAATTATAGCCATCTACTTGTTCTATGCGTAAATTATTATTTTTTTGCAACATGTTCTTCCTCTCTTTTCTTCCTTAAGCTTTTTAATGTCATTAAGCTCCCGTAATTAATTTTAAGACGTATGGCTATATCCATATAGCTTAACCCGTCCATGCGTAACTTGTCTACAAGATCCCAATCGATGGTAAGCTCAGACCTTCCAAGAGATTGTATTATCTTCCCGCTCTTTGTTTTATAATAACCAGTTTTTTTAATCTGCTCCCGTATTGATTGCAATCTATCTCTGGTTCGCTGTGCGGTATTCTTCCGCTCTAATTCAGCCACGTATGCTGCAATACCATAAACTAATCTTCGCATAGGCTTTAACTCAGCTTTATAAAACGAGTTAAAAAGTGACCCCTCCATATCCGATGCAACTATAATTCCTCGTCCATCTCCTAAAAACGACTCTAACTCTATCATGGTTTTTACCGAGTCGTCCCAGTCCCTCCCCAAACGACTAATATCATAAACGTATATGTCAGTTAAGTCTCCGATCTCCTTGTGATATTTCACCGCATCATAGAATTTTTTAAATCCAGGTCGGTTCATTGCTGGTATAGTTCCCGATATGTCTATGTCGGTGAACACGATCATATCTGGGTCCTTCTTTTTTAAAAGTGCGATTTGCGTCTCCACGGTTTGCGTATTTGTCGATACACGTGTATATCCTATATTGACCATTTTTTTGTCCGTCCTTAAAATTTAAATTTAAATTTAAAAAGCTATAACATAGTATTTTAAATATCTTACTATTAAAAATTTAATATCAATTGGGCATATTTTTAAACTGGGGAATTGGCATAAAAAACCAACTGACTTTATTCCCTTAGAAATTCGTCTCATTTAACTCCATCTCCGATGCTTGTTTCTAATAATGCTTTATTCATCTCAATCCATTCTATATTCTTTAATTTAAACCTATACGTTACGTCACTATTGGTTAAAAAAAGACGAACGGTATGTGTTGGTCCCAGACCTATAGGTGGTTCTAAGTAACCAATAAAAACTCTGCCTCTGGTATCGAAGATTTTAACGTGGTGGTTGTAAAACTTCCTTAAAAAGTCTTTTGTTATTTCCAAGCAAACACCTCATTGCAATTCTTTCCAGAGGTAAAATTTAGATGTTACTCCGTATTTACCTTTAATAATAAAAGTAAATCCGTGGATGTTTTTAGCAATTGCCTTTCCAACTAAGCCATCTATTTCGATTAGGTCTCCGTTATTAATATCTTCATATTTCATTTTTTATCCTCCTCCCTTGCTTTTTTCTTTTTGGCTATTC
>JAJZWN010000069.1 GCA_021846695.1 Thermoplasmata archaeon | reverse complement strand
CCGAGCATGGAAGATGGGATACCTATCACATTCTATGAAGCCTGGGGTTATGGCAATATTGTTGTTTCTTACCTGCTGGACACATATATAGATGTTAAGGATCTTATAGTTCCTGTAGAGTTGCGTAATCAGAAACAGTTGCTTGATAGTTGTATAGAAATATACGAAAATTATGATAAATTTAAAAGAATATATGCTGAAAAATGTTACGATTATTCCCTCAAACATTCATATGAGGCAGGAATAAATAATATTGTAAACAGGTTATCTCGAAATAGCAGAATAGAAACAGTATCATAATGTTGCCATATTAATTTCTCTCAAGTACAATTACTCCATAGTTATCTGCATACACCTTATAATTACCAGATGCCATATATTCATGTTCCAGCATATTCAGGGATATGCTTGTTCCTGATATGTTAGCTGTTTCAATTGACCACATACTATTCTGGTTATCAACAAGATACTGGTAATAATCACCATTTATGACTACATCAGGCGTAAAGGGAAATGCTGTAGCATTCAGATCATTGCCAAATAAAGGGAACAAGTTATTTGATGTTACCAGTGTTGCATTTTTTGGAATTGAATTTGCAATTTTATGTTCAAATATTACCTGATTCATATATGTATTATTTCCGTACTGTGAAACTGAGGCATACATGCTATTGGAATTAGCGTCTCCCGATACTATTGGAGTGGCAATTGAAAATCCCAGAAGTGCTATAACTATTATAACGCTCAGGGCTATACGAAGTTGTAATTTAAATGAAGGTTTATGCATCTGGCTCTTTATCAGTATATATATTCCTATCGCCCCGCTTACAGCCACCATGGGAATGAACATCATAGTATATTGATAGCCTATCGTATAATATGAGGGGTAAGTAGAAAACATAGAATAAATAATGTAAGGTATAAATGTTAATATGGATGCTGGATACCTTACGAATAAAAATGCAAATCCGCCGAATGCGAAAAATAATAATGTAAGTTTTAAAATATAATTCTGTACGAGGAGGTGCAGGATAAGTGCAGGATTGGTAAAGGTATCAATAACCAGAGCTGTGGGCCCTACCGACCCGCTAACATGTATACGCAATACTGAGGCTGGTACTCCCGCAATATCACCTTTTAAAATTCCTGCAAGTATAAAATAAGGCCCTAAAATCGCAAGGGAAATAAAAAAATAAATAGAACTTCTGACCGGTGAATGAATACTAGTTATCATAAATGTCCTGTTCAGGAATATTTCAAACAATATTGCCATCAATGCAATTGATACAAAGGTTGAATGGAGCGATACTATCAAAGCCAGGAATATGATGTTAAGTATATATTGCTTCTTCATAAATGAATAGATGGCAAGAAAGAAGAAAAGAGGGAGAAAAACCATTAAATGAAAATCAAAAAAAACCGGGCTTTCTGTCAACGGAGACATAATATATGCCATCGATATTATAAATGAGATTGTTGAAGTATTGAGCCATTTTCCTGTTTTAATAATTTCTATCTTTTGAAGTATTTCTTTAGAAAGCAGATAAAGCACAAGTGTTGAAAATCCTATGGCAAATGACTGTAGTACAATAAGGGTATACGCTGATGGGAATATATAGTACGGAATCAATAAGATGAAGAGAATAGGTGAGAAATGCTCGGCAAGGTAACTCCCCGGAACAAGTGCCGAATAGAAAAGATGCCCGGAAATGCCTGAGGACAATGCCTGCATATAAATGCCCATATCCCAGCCGCTCATCTCTACAAGATTAAATGCCATTGATGAATAAACTGTAAAGAGTATTGAGAATACCAGTGATACAATGAAAATCCACAGAAGGTACGGGTCTTTTTTTAACTTACTGACAATATTTCCAATTAATTTTTCGTGTGACATTTATAACTAGTTATTAAAAATGTTAATATAAGATTTCCCATAACAAAAAAAGTTAGTATATCAATCCATACAGCAGCTCATCTTTGATATATCCCTTATAAATGCCTGGCCTGTGATTTTAATTGACTCTGCCACAGTAGGGAATACGTGTATAGTGTCTATAAGATCGTCGTAGGTTAAACCATTTTTAATAAGGTATACACCTTCTGTTATGAATTCAGCTGCCATGGGTGCTATTACATGGATACCAAGAATTTTTTTGTCCTTTCCGGATATTATTTTGGCAATTCCAGTATAACTGTTGAGAATATTTGCTTTTACCACATTTTTCAATTCTACTGTGCGTACATCGTATTCTATGTGTTTCTTTTTCAGTTCTGCTTCCGTGTAACCAACTGATGCAACATTTGGTTCAGTGAAAACTACCCAGGGAACTTCCTGCATATTGATCCTTCTATCCCCTCCAAGAATATTTTCTACAGCTATTACGCCCTCCTTTCCTGCAAGTGTTTCAAGCTTAAGGGATTGCCTTACACAGTCCCCTGCTGCATATATTTTCGGATTTGTTGTTCTAAAATCGGGGTTAACAACAATACCATTGTCTGCTGTAATCCCTCCTGCCCTGAGGTCCAATCCATCGATGTTGGGCATCCTTCCGGTAGCTACAATGATTTCATCGAAATCGCCAAATGTCCCTGTCCATGTAACTATATCCTTTTTTCCCTCCTCATTCTTAATTTCATAGAAATTAACTCCAAGGTGGAACACTATACCATTAGATTTTAGAGCAGCCATCAGCTGGCTGTTGACATCATCATCAAACCCTTTCAGTATCCTGTTAGACCTGTTAAATATATGAACTTCTGATCCGAAATTTGAAAAGGCGTATGCCAGTTCAAGTGCCACTTCTCCGGAACCGATGACAGCTAACTTTCCAGGTAGTTTTCTCATTTTCCACACTGTATCACTGGTATAATAATCTGTCAGCCCCCTGACCTCCGGTATAAATGTCCTTGAGCCCGTTGCTATAATAAAATTAGTGGCCTTGAGTTCTGTGTTGTTTACCGATATAGTATCATTATCAATGAACTTTGCAAGACCTTCTATCAGATCAATATTCTCAAAATTTTTCATTACGCTGGTATATTTAGTCTCCCTTTCTCCGGAAACAAATTGATTCAAGGATTCCATAAATTCTGAAAAATCAAGGGTCGCAGAAGACGTTATCCCGGCGTATGCCGGACTTTTAGCCTCCTTATAATTCTTTGATGCCTCTATTAAAAACTTTGATGGAACGCAACCAACGTTTACACAGGTACCACCTAATTCGCCTGTCCCGATCAAAGCTATTTTCATCTGGTTAGATGTTAATTCGCTTGCTTTTATAGCCGCTGCAAAACCCGCTGCACCCCAGCCTATAATGGCTAGATCATATTCAGTCATTTTTAACACTCCTTACCTGTGCCCTGTACTGGCCCTTAAAGACGTCCAGTTTTATGAGATCATTGGAATTAGCTGTATCAGTAGCTCTGATATGTGCAATGCCATCTGTAAGCGAAACGGAGACTTCCTTTACACCGTTGAGATTCTTCAAACCGCTGGAAACATGCTTCGGACAATCGTCGCATGTCATACCATATACCCTCAGTTCAATTGTTTTCGTCATAAGATATTATTACATACTTCTATAAAAATAATAAGTACTAAAAATTTTACTTTGGTTAAAGATTTACATGTATTAATAGTGCAACACTATGTTAAACATAAAAAAATGAAAAACGGTTTGTTTCTAAATTCAATCTTTAATGGCCTTATAGGCAAACTTCATAACCAATAATTTCAATCTGCCCGGCAATATAGATATTATATAGTATGCCGATTCATGTAGCAGATCTGCCTTTAAAATTATTTTTAATTCCGAACGCATAATTTTATATTTTCTCTTCAGTGCCCAGAAATTGTAGGCCAGTTTAAGATTAATTATACGTAATTTCATGTAACTTGAATATGACGTATTTTCTAAAAAATTTGAGTAATAGCAGAAAATTCTAATTCCTTCCGAGAAAGCTCTCATGAATGTATTGCGCATTTTAGTCACGGGGGCATTGTAAGAAGTACTCACGTTATCTGCGTATAACCTGTAATGTGTCAGTACTTTACTATCGAAAAAAAGTGATAGATCAGAGAGCAATGCCATAATCAGTAAAAATGTGTCTGGCCTTACATTGAATTCAAAGTTTTTCTGAAAGTTTGTAATAATAGATTTTCTTATACAGATAGAAGTAGCATTAAAATCAGGTCTGATATAGTTTAATAATTCAATTTTTTTATTAAAATACAGTGTTTTTTCAGAATTTTTAATGTATAACGATACAAACTTAGGTGTTTTATAATTTCTGTTATAGACAGCATTGCCTTCCTGGTCTATGGTATCAAAATTATTATGGTAATATCCAAGATCCTCATGCTGGCAGAATAAATTGTATACATAACTTACTTTTTCATCTATAAATTGATCGTCATCATCGTGAAACATCAAGATTTCGCCCAGAGACTCCTTTACTGCGCATTTAATGTAATCGCTCTGTTTTTTGTGGTCCAATAATGTAAAAAATCTAATGTTATTGTCTTTTAAAAAATTATCTATTTCTGGATCCTCGTAACTCTTAATTACTAAAATTTCAATATTCTTATCGCCTATATTAACGGCAATGGACTTAACAATATCTTTAATGAAATTCTTTCTATCATAATCAAATATTACAACAGAGGCATCTACCATGAAAAGGATATTTGTAGTCTAATTATAAATATTGCCAATTCAGATATTTTCAGGCTTATGATATATATTATCCGAAAGTCTGTGTAAAATCAGGATGAAATATATTTTAGCATATCCCTCATTTTCCGGAATCTTTCTGGAATTATAGTGAAGAGGAAATCACGTTCATCTGGCTTTATAACCCTGAAAAGTTTCAGTTCCAGAGTATATATGATTATACCCAGGAATATGTATAAAATTTCCAGGGGTATATTATAACTGAATATACTTTGCAGATAAAATAAAATAGAAAACATGATCAATGAAGACCCCCATATCTTGCCTATAGTTCTAATATCGTAATTGGAAATATTAAATTTCCTTGCATAGACATATATAACTATAAAGTTAACAATGGTCATGGATGAGTATGCTATGGAAGCACCAATAATGGAAAATCTTGGAATCAAAACTATTGAGAATATTAAATTTGTTAAAAGTGCAAGGCCGGATGATAATAAAAATATTCTTGTTTTCCGGACACTTTTTATTCCTGAAGCCAGTATCACTGACCCCACAAATAAAGATGTTGCGATCATTATTATAATGATGGGAATGTATGCTATAGTATAATTTTTCCCTGCAAAGTTATAAAGTGTAATCCTTGACATGGCGGCTATTCCCATTGCAGCCGGAATATATACAAGTGAAGCTATATTAAGCAACATCCTGATACTTCTCTTAAATCCTCTAATATCATCCAGTGAGAAATAAGATGACAATCTCGGTATCAACATATTAGAAATGGGCATTATGAAAACAGTTGCTGCACTGCTGATAACCAGTGCAAAGTTGTATATTCCAATAAAAGATAAATTTAGAAAATAAGATACTACTATTCTGTCAAGATAATTTGCACCTGTTGTCATAATTGACGCGAAGAATAGTGGAAATGAGTAAATAAATAGTGTTTTGAAAGGATCAATGGTTTCAGAATTCAAGGTTCTTTCCAGATGGAGATAAATTCTCAAGACCATAATTATAAAAATTACGGCATTTACTAATCCCGCGATGGCTATTCCTATTATTACATAAATTGCCTTTCCGGAATAAAGTAGCAATAGTATTGGAAAGAAATAAGAAAATATATTTACAAATATGTAGCTCAATGAATAGGTGCGGTAACGCTTCAATCCAAGAATAATAGATGAAAAAAGGTCCCTGAAGATAAATGCTGAGATGGCTATTCCTATTAATCTGATGAATTCCACATAAAAGTATGAATGAAACAGTGTTATTGCAATAAATGGCGATATAAAATATATAATAGCCATTGCTGCAATAGAGGAAATTATTGCAAATATTCCGATTCTTCGTATCATTGCCCTTACATTTCTATAGTTTCCCCTTGAAATATGGTATGATATAAAATGCTCCAGCCCCTGGGAAAAACCCAGGACAAAAGCAACTCCAGCAATGTTCATTATAGCATAGAGAAGGGAAATTGAACCTACTAAAGTGGTTGAAAGCAAATGTGCTATGAGAAAATAAAATATGGTGGACGACAAGAACATTGAAGCTACTGCACCATATTGGAGAGCGACTCCAGAACCGAATGTTTCTTCTTTGGCTGGCAATTTTCTGGATATACTCAAAGAATTTAAAAAGTTATGTTAATCCTGACT
>JAJZWN010000068.1 GCA_021846695.1 Thermoplasmata archaeon | reverse complement strand
GTTTTTGGCATAACATATGTTTATGTTTAAACACTGCATAAATTTTTACAAATATTGGGATAATATCTACACTATCCTATCGACAGATAAACCATTAATTTTTATACATACTTTAAATATATTGTTATGATAGTTGCAGATGTTACATTTTATCCCATAGGAAAAGGAATTTCAGTCGGTGATACTATAGAGAAAGTAGTCAAGCATATGGAAGAGAATAAATCTGTTAAATGTTATCCAAATAGCATGGCCACAGTGATAGAATGTGAAAACATAGAAATATTATTTGATACAGTAAAGGACGCAGAAAAATTTCTTGAAAATCTTGGATTTCCACGTATTGAAACTATACTAAGGATTGATAACAGAATCGACCTAGAAAATTCGGTTGATAGAAAAATAAAACATTTTAAAGAATAAATTATAATTTTTTAAAGGTTCCAGAAACAACCCACGGTGGTTCTGTTCCCAGTGGCTCCATTCCTGATATTATACTATCCTTCAAAATTTTTTCATTAACCTCAATACCAAGTCCCGGCTTTCCTGAAAGGTTCATATATCCATTCTCCACAGAATATCCACTGAACAGGTTTTTCTTCCACGCAGGCCATGATTCCTCAAAGCTTTCCTGTATAAGGAAGTTTGGAAGTGTATAATCAACATTCAGAGTAGCGGCTGTCTGTACCGGGCCAAATGCATTATGATACGCCACAGGAACACCGAAAGAGTCTGCTATTGATGCTATCTTTTTTGCCTCAAGTATCCCCTTTGAATTTGTAATATCTGGCTGTATTACATCAACCATTCCACCGGAAATATACCTGGCAAAATCCTCCTTATTTAGAAGTCTCTCACCAAGGGCTACAGGTATATTTACCCTTGCCCTGAATTCGGGCAGGAAGTGTTCTAGTTCTGGATGAACCGGCTCTTCGATGAATAATGGATTGTATTCTTCCAGCGCAGTTCCGGCCATAACCGCATATTTCGGCGCAAATCTTCCATGGCATTCAATCAGCAAATCAATATTATCTCCAAGCGCATTTCTCATTCCACCAACTATTGCAGCAGATTTTTTAACAGAATCTACTGTAATTTTATCATAATTATCTCCAAAAGGATCAAATTTGAAGGCTGTATATCCCTTTGAAACCAGTTTTTTTGCCTTATTTATAAAATCATCCGGTGTAACGCAGTCAGAATACCATCCATTGGCATATGCCCTGATTTTATCATTGAATTCACCTCCTATCAAATTATAAACAGGAGACCCAAGGTTCTTCCCTATAAGATCCCATGATGCAATCTCAAATGCACTCAATGCTGCTGTTTCCTCTATAGATTTTGTAACGTAAAATGCATTCCTGTAATATTCACGTATGTTTTTTTCAACATCAAAATAATTTTTATCCTGAAATATCCTTGCAACCTCATTCAAACTCTCCTTTACAGGAAGCGTCATCATTGTTGTCGGTGCCTCCCCGAATCCTACTCTCCCCTCAGAAGATGTTAATTTCAGTATTAATATTGTAGAACTCCATGGTGATGATTTTTCCTCTGGAGACCCAAGTTCATATATTTCAATATTTTTTATAGTTTCCATAAATCAATAAATAGCCAATATAATATTAATCTTTTCAGTATGGATAAAATATTATTTTTTATCAAATTTCTTTAATGTAAAACGCCTGTGGCTCCCGAAAGGTGAGAATTGTTTGCCATTTCCAAAGTAAAACTTTGAGAAAAATTCCACATAAAGAAGCCTCGCACCCTGTATTCCCGGCTCAAATACAGCTATTACAAGGTTGAACAGCTGCCCCACTACAAGTATGACAACTCCCAAAATAATGAAATAGAAAGGATCGGAAAGTGTGGCCCTGAAAACTGTATTTATAACGAGAGCTAGAACAACAGATGCAAGCAATATACCCACAATCCTTGTATATGATAGCACATGGGATATGATTGAAGGAATTTCCATAAGGCTCAAAGTACCCTCAAATACAATAACCATAATGAATCCTACAATGAGCATAATATATCCTATGAGCGATGAAAATTCTGTGGGGCTGAGACTTACCCTATGTATTAGGTTGAGTCCCAGTACCGCGAAGGCCCAGGCCATAAGTATCCAGCCTATTTTTGCTATGGCTGCCTTTCTGTGTTTAATGTAAAAGTTATTGATAATGCCCAATACAAAACCGAAGGTTACGAAAGCAAGTCCTATATATCCTGAAATAACCAGCAATAATCCTATGTGTGTAACCGGAACCGGGGCAGGGCTTATCTGAAAAGGAACAGGATATATTGTAAAACCGAAGAATTCATTGAATATTATTCCGAATATAATTGCTATAATAGAAGATGGTATTAATGCCTTTGCCAGTGTTTTCAGGGAATTCTTGCCCATTATCATTAACACGAATCCAGATATTTTTTTAGGAATATGACTTTTTGTCGGCGGGTGATCTATTCTATGTATTATGAAAAGTGATACAAGCAATATTACAAGTCCGTAACCTGCATCACCAACCATTAGTCCAAAGAAAACAGGGAAAACAAGTGCAAAGATTAGTGTAGGATCAAATTCGTACTCCTCCGGGAGTGAATAAAATCTTATAAAGAATTCGAATATCTTGAAGTGCCTTGGATTAGAAAGCTTTGTTGGTGGATCTTCTTTTGTTTCTATGGTTTTTATCATCACTGTATTATTTGAATCCTTATTGAGAATAGCAGAAACATTTTCATACTCTGATTCAGGAATCCATCCTTCCATTGCAAATGCATTTTCAGATGATGCTATATTGCTAAGTATTTCCTCTTCCTTAACATATATTTCAAGCTGTTCTGTTATCTGTGCTATGGTTTCATAATATTTATCGGAAAGCGCATTCAGAGAGGAGGCTATTCCATTAAGGTATTCTCTTGCATCTGCTATAATTTTATTCTGTGCCTCAATATTATCCTTTACCGTGCCGTTTAATTCCGGTACTTTCATAATATCGTATGTTTTTGATGAAATCAATGAAAGAAATTCAGGTTCATTTTTTCTATTGATTGTGACAATTGAATATCCATTTCCCATATCAGTGAAAATTGAATAATCTGTTTTGAGGCTGGCATTCTCCATGCTACTTCCTATAATGAAGCTTTCCACATAACTGTTATTCAGTATTGATAAATCTTCCCCGAATCCTGATATAATCTCAAGTGGTTTTAAAATGGTCTGGCTTTCCCTTATTATAGAATTATACCTATCATCATCATCCTTAAGCCTTGAGAGTTCTCCAGCGATGGTTATTTTTGATATGCTTTCTAGAAGTTCTTCCTGTGACGAAAAATATTTTTTTTCCTTTACAGGCCTTTCTGGAAGAATAGATAAAAACCCCTTGAATTTTGATAGATTATCAGCAAGCATTTTATATTTACTGTTTGAAATCGGGATATTGAATATTTTTGCAACCTCCTGATCTGTATTTTCAATCTGAATTACGTTCAGGTCGTGCATATCATCTATTATAATATTTTTGTATGTGTTCAGGCCGATAACCCTGATCTTTACCATCTTTACTGGCTTTAGCATTTAATCACTTTTTTTGATGTATTTTAATATAGTTTCGTATACCTTTTCTTCCATTTCACGTTCTTTCAGATCTATCTTCATGACCTGGGCCCTTGCCCTCTGTGTATCCAGTGCATCTATCATTTTCTTATTTTCTGCATCCTTTATTTCCTCAAGCCCCTTATTGTAATCATTTATAATCTGGTTTTCAACATTTTTAGATTTTTCATTGCACTCTGCAATCTTTTCTGCCAGCTGTTTCTCCATTTCATCCTTTAAATCCTGGATAGCTTTCTTTTTGGCGTTTTCCCTGTCCCTGATTACCTTTAACTCATCTATTTCAGTCATTTATATATCACCATAATAATTATGGCAATAAATATTATTGCCATTGTTATATTAACCATAAGTACGATTTTCCTAATTTTTTTAAATTTATCTATGTTATCCATATTATATATCCTGCCCTGCTACCACATGGTTTTTCACAAATTTAAGTGTTGAAAACGAATCCCTTTCCATTTCATCAAGATGTTCCCTTATTATTTTTAGGTTGGACTGGAATCTGGGTATCATAATATTTTCAATAGCATTGGACCTTCTATTTGTTTTGTCTATTTCATTCAGCAGTTTTCTCATGGAGGATTCTTTCTGTGCAACTACCAGAAGTTCATTGAATATTCTGTCGAAAATAATCATGGCATCATATATGGATGCTGGTACTGAAGTCGCCATATACTGGCTGTCCATGATTTTTTTACCGATTTCTGCAGACATCTCTGGAATTTTTACACCCATTATGTTTTTCCCACCAATCTTTATTTCCGGTGAGGAGAACATGTATGATATCCTCTCTATTTCAAGTGTACCATCAATAACTTCAGCCATTCTAATAGCGTTTAAACCGTCCTTTATATCTTTCTTGATATTTTCCTTAAGGCCCTTTATTTCATTGCTTATCTTGAAAAATTCCATAACAAGGGATTGTCTTTTCATTTTAAGCAGCTCAAGTCCTCTGGAAGCTACCTTTACCCTTTTTTTCGTATTTATTAATTCAATTCTGGTCAATCTGATGTTATTTGCCATTAGTTCTCCCACTTTCCATATTTCTGTATATGAGCGGATTTTACCTTTTTCATTTCCTCCTTTGGCAGTATTGAAAGCATATCCCAGCCAAGGTTCAGGGTCTCTGTAATTGACCTGTCTGTATTTTCCTGATTTACATATTTATTCTCAAAATCTTCCGCAAATTGAAGGTATTTCTTATCTGAATCACTCAATGCCTCCTCTCCTACAATCTCACTCAGTGCCCTGGCATCCTTTCCCTTTGCATATGATGCATACAGCTGATCGGCAAGGCCCCTATGATCTTCTCTGGTGTGGTCTGCTCCTATTCCCTGATTCATTAACCTTGAAAGTGAAGAAAGAACATCTACTTCAGGGTATATATTTTTCCTGTTGAGATCCCTTGAAAGGGTGATTTGCCCCTCTGTTATATAACCTGTTAGATCAGGCACCGGATTTGTAATATCATCACCTGGCATTGTAAGTATGGGTATCTGTGTTATTGAACCCTTCCTTCCCTTTATTTTTCCTGCCCTTTCATATATTGTGCTGAGGTCAGTATACATGTATCCAGGATATCCTCTTCTTCCGGGTATTTCCTCCCGGGATGATGATATTTCCCTGAGGGCCTCGCAGTAATTGGTCATATCTGTAAGTATTACCAGCATATTCATATCCTTTTCATATGCCATATATTCGGCAGTTGTTAATGCAACCCTTGGAAGGATGATTCTGTCCATGGATGGATCAGAGGCCAGATTCAAAAATATCACAGATTCCGATAGGGCTCCGGAATTTTCGAACTGTTTCATGAAGTAATTAGCCTCCTCGCTTGTTATTCCTATTGCACCGAATACAACACCGAATTTTTCATTTCCGCTCAATGTTTTTGCCTGTCTTGCAATCTGTGTTGCCAGTCTGTTATGGGATAGCCCTGCGCCTGAAAATATTGGCAGTTTCTGGCCCATGACCAGTGTATTCATGCCATCTATTGTTGATATCCCTGTTTCTATGAATTCACTTGGTTCTTCCCTGGAATAGGGATTTATTGCCGCACCAGTTATATCTACTTTCTCCCTTGAATAAATTTTTGGTCCCTTGTCTATTGGCTCTCCAAATCCATTGAATATTCTTCCAAGCATGTCATCCGACACAGGAAGTTTGAACGTATCACCTGTAAAAGATACTCCTGTGCTGTCCGGGCTCATGCTCGTTGTTGACCCGAAAACCTGTACAACCGCAACGCCGTTCCTTGTCTCCAGGACCTGCCCTTTCACTCTTTCCCCATTATCCAGTATGACATTTACAATCTCGTTGTATGAGGCATTTTTGACATTGTCCACAAATAGAAGTGGACCGTTAATCTGTGAAATGGATTTATATATAATATCAGACACTTTCAACACTCTCCATTATATTGTTATACTCATTATTTATTTCCTTTATAACATCATTGTAAAACTTATTAAAATCTTCTTCCTTGATTTCTTTCATTCTTGATATTTTCATTCTAACCGGCAATGTTGCTGTCTGTGTCACTTTTAATCCAGCATCTATGGATTTTTCCTGCATTTCATTGAGTGTTTTAATGATCATCAGCATTTCATACTGCTTATTTATTGAACAATATGTATCTGTATCATCAAAAGCATTCTGCTGCAGAAAATCCTCTCTGATAATCTTGGCAATATCCAGGACGTTTTTCTGCTTTTCCGGAAGTGAATCATATCCTACGAGCTGGACTATTTCCTGTAATTCTGATTCTTTCTGTAGTATGCCCATCATCAGTGCATGCATCTGTGGCCATTCGGGATTTATATTTGATTTAAACCAGCCGGAAAG
>JAJZWN010000013.1 GCA_021846695.1 Thermoplasmata archaeon | reverse complement strand
TTACATCTATGCCATTTACCAGTACATTTCTTCTGTATTTCGGGCACCAGATAATATGGTATCCCAGATTATATACTGATTTATTGCTTCTTGTCCATCGTTCTGACACCATTACAATACTATATAATTGACAGATGTACATAATTTATGCATTCATCCCACAGTTAAAACTGGTAGGATTTCTGCTAAGGGATAGTAAAAATAGGGAACAGTATAAGAATACTGGTAGGTTCAGGCCTCATAAGAACCGGTGCCTTCAATGCAAATACTGTTAATCAAAAAAGCCACTCTGGAGTTAATTTTTGTTCTCCTGCTTAGCGCGGGAGCATATCAGTGTACGGTACATCCAGTTTATGTACCAGTCCTGTCACTGGACACGGAGGCTTACTGTTAATGGATAGGAATATTTCTACAATATGCTTTAATATTAAAAGTTAAATCATAATTTTTCCTTAAATCTGGCCGATAAGAATTTTATTTTCTGGATGAATTAGTCATAGTTGTGAATATCTCGAAAAATATTTATATAGATACACTATGTATAAATCATGGTAAACGAGTTAATTGAAAAGAATAAACCGTACTATATAAAATCACTGTCGCTTGAGGACCAGTTTTCCAGATTGGATGCATGGTATAAGGTTGATTTCCTTATTGATAACAATATACTCACAAAAGAGTATGTTATTGAAAATAAGACAAAATTCCTCGATTTGCTAACTACCACTGATGAAATGGTTAAAGTACATGCATGGGTACTGGCAAGAAGGTTTGCTGATGCAGGATATATAAGTAAGGAAGATATAGATAAAAGGAAATCCTATCTTATTCCATATGTAAAAAGTGGGGACCTTACCGCATGGTGGAATGCTATTGACCTTGTAAATGGTGGATATATAGACAATACCTATCTAACTCCGTATAAAGATATTTTCATAGCAAGCCTGAAAAGTGATAATCCCGGGGTTGTAAGCGATGCATGGCACATGGTTCCATTGCTATTGAAGGCCGGCGTGATTAGCAATGCAGATTACGACGATAATAAAAAATATCTTTTTAATGTTCTTAAATCCTCCAATCAGTATATACGGCTGAATGCCTGGGAAACAATAATTGACCTGGGTGAAAAAGGAATTCTAACAAAAGAAGATATATTCCCATTTAAATCGAAGGCAAAGGAGCTTATAGAAGGAGAAGACCTGATAAAACTTACATCGTTGTTTGACACCAGTAAAGATGATTTCATAGCAAGGTTGAAGAACCTTGATCTGGCAGACTAAATAAAATCTGCAACATCTATGGCGCTGGCGAATATAGCAAGGTATAATGGGACAGAGTTCTCCCCCCTGGCTATATTATAATTTTGTCGATTCATTTCTATGGAAAATTTATCTATCTTTAAATTAATTTTTACATCCCTTCCCTGAAACACATCTGGAATAGCCTCATCAAGCGGGTTAAAGGTTTTTAATTCGCCTATAGCTACCGGTTTAACCATTAGCCCTGTTTTACCGTGGAGGCTATAGGGGAATCTTATAAGGCGGTGGATATCTGTGGTTACAGGTTCATCAATCTCTGCCAGCGCATTACTTTTAAAATCTTCAAGAATTTTGCCAAGAATTATCCTGTCATAATCTATTGAAGCGTTTTCATTGCTTTTATTCTGCTTTATCAACAACTTAAATTTGTTTCCTTTTTCATTGCTGAGGAAATCCCTGATTTTTTCCCCATTGTAATATTTTTCCAGATACTCTAAATAATTCCACCAGGATTTCGGGAATACTTTTTTTATGTAATTTTCATCCAGATTTCTGTAAAAATTGGATATGTAAATGTTAAATTTCTTAAGTATTCCATATTCAAAGTAACTATCGTCAAGCAACTTCAAATCCTCCATATTCAATCCTTCAATTTTGATATAATCTCCGATTTCCCTTCTGGAATCAGAATCCATTGTGTATATCCTATCACTTTCCACATGAACATGGTACCCTCTGCCTCCGGAGAAATAAAGGCGAATATTTTTCTCTTCAAATCCAAAATCATCCATAAGCATTTCCAGGAGCCTCAGAGTATGCTTCTTAACCTCCGCAAGTATTTCCATATATGTCATTTTATCTGCTCCTTCAATATGGTCCGCATCAAGGTCAAAGATAAGTTCCGCACCGAGCCATTCCTTTTCAAGCATTTTATGCTGGTCAGGAAACCTGTAATAGGAAGATGAATAATAAAGGTGCCTTGGTATAGCCCTGCGTACGAAATTTTCTATTTCGTTCTGGCTATCGAATTTTTTATGCCTGATCATTGTACCGTTAAAAGGTATAAAGCCAATCTCCCTCTGGAATAGCATATCAGGTATGCCAAGATGGTTTTTATAATAATATTCCCTGAAATATTGCATTAATCCGGTACCTGTCACATTGTATGATTAATCTAATAAATATAACCATTTCCTTGATTGTCTGGATACAGATAAATGAATAAATTTATAATATGCAACACTATCTTATTCCAATGATAGGAGTCGCTATTAATGGTTATGGCACAATAGGCAGGAGAGTAGCTTATGGAGTATCCATACAGGATGACATGTACGTTACAGGCATTGTAAAGAATTCCCCTGATTATGTTACAAAACTTGCTTCCAGGAATTTTAATATTTACACTCCAGATATGGACAAGAAACGGGAATTTGAAGCACATGGAATAAGGGTGAAAGGCACACTGGAGGATTTGCTTTCAGAATCGGATATTGTTGTTGATGGCACACCTGAAGGAAATGGAGAAAAAAATTTGAAGTTATACCGCCAGTATGGAATCAAGGCCGTCCTGGAAGGGGGAGAAAAAAGCACCGTTGTTGAATCAAGCTTCAATTCATATTCCAATTATCCTAAATCTTTAAACAAAAACTATGTGCGTGTTGTATCATGCAATACCACAGCACTTGCCAGGTCTGTTTCTCCATTAAAGGAAAAGTTTGGAGTCCAGGAGGTAAACGCAACAATTATGCGCCGTGCTACAGACCCGAATGATAATAAAAAGGGGCCAATAAACGCAATTGAGCCTTCAATGTCATATCCATCACACCATGCTGAAGATTTAAAGACAGTTATGGATGGAATAAATGTAGAGACATCAGCTATAAAGGTTCCAACAACACTTATGCATGTCCATGTTATAAACCTCGAATTAAAATCAGAACCCGGCATTGATGAAGTAATATCTGAATTATCGACGAAAAGGCGTTTAATTCTTATTAATGATAAGGAAGGGGTAAATTCCACAGCACAGGTTATGGATTATGCAAGGGAACTATCCAGAAATAGATCGGACCTTTATGAGATAGCGATCTGGAAAGGCAGTATAAATATTTATAAGAATAAAGTGCATTATATTCAGGCAGTGCATCAGGAAAGTGATGTCATACCGGAAAACATTGATGCTATCAGGGCTATGTTCGGTACTGACCCGGATCTCTCGAGGGATAAGACAGACGCTTCACTTGGCATAAAAGGAGTTGAATATTAAAATGGCAAAAGAAAAAAAAATAGATGATGAATTGGACAGCGAACTTGAAAATAAGAAACTTACAATAGAAGATTTACCCGGTGTTGGGGAGGCAACAGCTGAAAAGCTAAGGGAAAACGGATACGACGATATTATGGCTATCGCAGTTGCGTCGCCTAAGGACCTTGCTGATATCAGTGGCATAGCCGAAGGTGCAGCTGTAAAAATAATTAATGCAGCCAGAAAATATGCTGATGTTGGCAATTTTGAAACAGGGGAAGAAATTCTGAAGAGAAGAAAAGAAGTAAGAAAACTTAGTACTGGTGCACAGGGGCTTGACAATCTTATTGGCGGTGGGCTGGAAACACAATCCATAACAGAGTTTTTCGGTGAATTTGGTTCCGGGAAAACACAGATAATGCTCCAGCTTGCAGTAAACGCAACAATGCCCGAGGAACAGGGAGGGCTTAACTCGGATGTGCTCATTATAGATACAGAAAATACATTCAGGCCTGAAAGAGTAATCCAGATGGCAAAAGCAAAGAATCTTGATCCTGATGAGACACTTAAAAGGATACACGTTGCAAGGGCATATAATGCACATCACCAGATACTCCTGGCTGAGAAGGCATCCGATATAGCAAAGGAGTTTCCAATAAAACTATTGATAGTGGATTCATTGACATCCCACTTCCGTTCAGAATATGTTGGCAGGGGGTCACTTGCAGAGAGGCAACAGTTGTTGAATAAGCATATGCATGATCTGTTGAAATTTGGAACAATATTCAATGCTGTTATAGCTGTTACGAACCAGGTATCTGCAAATCCTGCAGTCTTCTTCGGGGACCCTATGACTCCAATAGGAGGGAATATTGTAGGGCATACCGCAACTTTCAGGCTCTATCTCAGAAAAGCCAAAGCAGGAAAAAGAATAGCAAGGCTAATCGATTCGCCTTACCTGCCTGAAGGGGAAGCTGTAATTACACTCACTGAGGACGGAATAATAGACGGTACTTAAAATAATTTTATAACTTCTATATTTCCAAATGGTTCTTCCTGGTTTAATGTAACTTTTCCTCCTCTTTCCAGGAAGAGCAAAAATAAAATAAAATTTGCCCTTTCATATTTTGTGTTTCCCCAGTAATCTTCAACAAAAAATGGATTCATATAATGTGATATTCTCTGCAATGTGTCTTTTATGCCTTCGTCAACAGCATCTGTGTTTGACCTGGCTATTATATCCTCATCAATATCTGGAATATCTTCTGGCTCCTCCTCCACTACCTTTTTTTCACTGTTCCTGTATACACTTTTCATTGCACTTAAAAACTCTTTAAGTGTTACTTTAGCTTCTTCCTGATGTATTACCGGAACACGGAGGTCTGGCATAGTTCCTATGGTGGTATCATCGGCATTGAATACATCCATGCCATCTTCAGGCTCTGCATATTCTTCAGGAGAATCAGGGCCCTCATAAATAGCACGCTGAACCATGTATATGCTTTTTTCATAAAGGACATGCCAGGCACTGGAAATAAGTATGCCGGCAATTTCGAAATTTTCATTCTTTTCCCGGGCAAAAATATTTTTAAATTCTGAAATGTTAACACTCCACGGGTCCAGTTTCCCCGTGAGGACGAGCCTGAATATTTTAGAAACTGTCTGTGATAATATATCAGGATAATCTATATTGTCCTCTGTGCTGTTAAGGATTTCATTATAGTATGATAGGTCTTCGCCCACATCCTGTGTTATCAGGGCCTTTAATATTTCATCCCTTTCCAATCCCCTCACCTATACGTTTCTGTATTATTTTTGTATTTCCATGCTTATCTGTGGTTACAGCAATCAGGTTATCCGCAAATTTCGTTACCGCACCCTTCAGGGAAACCATCACCACCTGTGAAGTTTTGGAATTTTCCATAAATAATTCGCCTACATGTTCGGCATTATGCCCGTCAAGGAACATATCAACCTCATCAAGATAGTATATGGGCGATGGATTTTTTATCTGGAATGAAAGTATCAATGCCAGTACAGCCACACTTTTTTCACCACCGCTAAGTGCGTCTATTTTTATCATGTGTTTTCCCCTGGGCTTTACCTTTATATAAACTTCAGAATTCAACGGGTCATCCCTGCTGGTGATTTCCAGGTTTGCCTCTCCTCCTTCTGATAACCTTGCATAAATTTTCTGAAACTGGGAATTAATAGTATCAAATAATTCGAGGAATATTCTCTTTTCGTCTTCTATGATCTGATTCTGCAGGTCTATAAGGTCATTTTTCTCTGAAAGCAGTGTTTTGTATTTTTCCTCTGTGCTATTGTACTTATTGAGTTCCATATCATACTGTTCAATTGCTTTCATATTTACCGCCCCCAACTTTTCGATTTCCCGGCTGTTTTCATCTATTTTTTGCTTCACCTCGGATATGCTCATGTTGAACTCTATGTATTCCATGCCTGTATTTTCTATCTCGTAATTTATTGTTTCAAGCTGGAATGCCAGATTTTCTATTTTTGTTTTAAGGCCTGCTATAATGGCTTTTTTATTGCTTATTAGATCATCATTCTTCCTTATATTTTCAAATAATTTGTCCCTGGCAGTGGAAACCTGGTTTTTTTCGGTATAAAGCTCCCTTGAACGGGAATCTATTTCATTTTCTTTTGCACGGTTTTCCTCAAGCTCTTTTTCCATTGCTTCGACTTTATTTTTGAATTCAGCTACCATGCCGGTAAATTTTGTTATTTCATTTTCAAGCCCGGTTATTTTTTCCTCCAGCTCCTGGCTTTTTTCTGTGAAGTGTTTAAATTCAGTTTCAATCTGTGCAAGTTTACTGGAATAATTTTCCCTGCTTTTCATTTCATTGCCCAGTTCCTCTTCCATCTGTTTTTCTATCTCCACATTTTCTGGGGCCAGTTCCTTTAATTTTTTAAATAGCTCTTTACGTTCCTTATCCAGGGTAAATAGCTGCATCTTTACTTCATTTTTCTTGAACTCAAAATTGCTTTTTCTATCTTCTGCATCCTTTATTTTCAATTTAATTTCTTCAATCCTTGTTTTCGCTGCCTCTATGGAGTTCTCAGATTCCTGCAGCTGGGTTTCGTAATTATTAATATTGCTGGTTGAAATATCCCGCTTCCTTGTAAGGTCAGCCAGTTTGGAGGATATTTCCGAGTTTTCTTTTTCCTTGAAGCTTATCTCACTTTTCAGTATTTCATTCTGTTCCTCCAGTTCAGCTATGGCTTTCGTTATACGGTTTGCCAGAATTTCATCATTTTTAATTGATCCGCCTGTCATTGCTCCGGAAGGGTCCAGAACATCCCCATCCAGCGTTACTATACGTACTCCGGTCATATGCTTCCTTGCATTTTCCAGTGTATCCATAAGTACGGTGTCACCGAATGCGTATTTAATGGCTTTTTCAAATGCAGGGTCGCAGGTTATAAGATTTCTGACAAAATCAATAGCATTGCCTGAATTTATTAATTCTGCTGCCTTTTGCCTGTCCGGTGAAGTGGCAATCTTATTCAGAGGTATGAATGTCAACCGCCCCAATTTCTTTGCTTTTATTGCCTGTATGCACATCTGTGCCACAGAATCATTATCAACAACTATGGAATTCAATCTGCCTCCTGCAGCCACAATCACAGCATTTGCATATTTGTCCTCATATTCTATGAGTTTTCCCAGTGGCCCGTGAATTCCACTTTCCGTTTCCATCATACTGTTTATTTCCCTTAATGCCGGGCTAGCTGTGCCTCTATAGTTAAGGCCACGGAGTTCTTTCTCCTTATTCCTGATTTCCACGTCGTTGTTGCTTTTCATTGTTACGAGTTCATTAAGCTTGTTCCTCACGGTAAGAAATTTTTTATTTACTTCATTGATTTCTTCACTATACTCTTTAATATTTTTTTTCAGGTTATCTATTTTCCATTTTAAATCCTTTACTTTTATGGATTCTTCCTTTATTTTTTCCTCGTTCATGGTATTTTCCCTGGAAAATCCTGACAATTCCTGTTCTATAGTTCTGATGTCGTAATCATTGATAATCTGGTCATTTGCCTGCTGCATTTCTACATCGATTGCTGCGAGCCTGTCGTTAATTTCCCTTGTCAATTTTGAGTTTTCATAATTTTCCTGCCGGAATTTCTCCAGTTCCCTGTTAATTTTAGCTATGGAATTCTCTGTTCCCTTAAGGTAAGACTCATAGTTTTTCTTCTCTTTGAGTTTATTTTCCAGCTGTTCCCTGTTGAAGTTATAGGCCTCACGGGAAGTTTTTAACCGTGCTTCTGAATTTGTCTTTGATTCACCAGTGCTGCCTATCTTTGTTTTTAACTCTGCAATTCCAATATTCAATTCTTCTATCCTTTTTCTAATGCCTTTAACTTCCTGCCCACCCATTGCATCCAATTTATCTTCTATTTCCTTTATCCTGTTAATGGCTTCATCCCTCTGTATGGACAGGTTTTTATTCTCATTTTCCAGATTATCTATGTCTGATTGGCTTTTCTCTATATTCCCGTTATACATGGCAAGTTCCTGGTTTATCCTGTCCCGGTCCTTTACTTTAAGGAAGAATTTTAATTCGTTAACTTCTTTATTGAGCTTATTGTATTTTAAGGCGTTTTCCCTATCTACTTCCAGGGTATCAAGCATACTTTTTATTTCTAAAAGCACAGCATCCATGCTATTGAGGTTTTCATTCAGCCCATTTATATCATTCTGCGCACTTTCAATTCTTTCCTTATAACTTTCTATCCCTGCAATGGATTCAAAAAGCTTCCTTTTTTCGGTTCCTGTCATTTTTACAAGGTTGTTTATATCGCCCTGGAGAACGAAGCTGTAGGCGTCAAGATATATATGGAAGCTATCTATAAGCTTCAATACATCAGTCCTGCTCGCACGTTTATCATTTATATAATAATTGGATTTGTATTCGCCATGGTTGTATACAAGCTCCCTTTTTATGGAATACCTGTTATTTTCGTTGGATATAACGTTTAATGCAACGTAACAATGTTTTTTTGGAGGATCGGTTTTGTGGATAAAATCCTCAAGTTTATCTACCCTGACAGTTTTGTTTGCCCTGATGCCAAGAACAAAGAGCATGCTGTCGCCAATATTGCTTTTGCCGGAACCGTTCGGGCCAATAATTACCGTGAACCCTTTGTTAATTTTAATTGATTGTTTGTCTCCATAAGATTTGAAGTTTTCCATTTCAATAGAGTCTACGATCATCTAGTATGACAATGTGCATACATATATTATTTTTTCCATAAATAAATATGCGGATTTTCATATTTATTTTAATTTTTAATTACCCTGATTTATGCGGGTATTATTATACATCATATATTGACCTGAAAACTAAACCACTAAATTACTGGGGGACACTCAAACCCGGATTATTAATAACAGAATACGGATATTAACCGGTTACTTATAGAATAAACATATTCAGTTATAAGGATAATTGTCCTGTAATAATTTTATCCTGAAAGATAATTCTATGCAAATATGTGGTATTATAAACCGATTCAGATTGCCACAACAATCGGAACAATTAATTTTATCTATGTATTATTATATAATTTCCATATGTGCAATCGTAACATATAAATACTTCGGTAAAATAATTATTTATGGCTAAAGTGATATTGACTTCTGATAGGGGAACTTTTACCGATTATGGTGGAGTTTCCGTTTTAGGGTATGTTGCGTGTATGCCAAACAATATAGTTCCAAAACTATTAATGGACAAATTTTTCGCACCTCCTGCGAAATATAACAGGGGAGAGCCACTTCATGTGCCATATCCTCTCAGAAAAATAGAAGCCTCTCTAGTTAATGCGGGAATTTCCGACATTAAAATAGTATCGCCTGAAAGGCTCGAAAAGGAGGTAAATGAGGACACGAAAGTAGTTGGCATTAATGTGCATGACCCATATGGATTGAGCCCTGTTACATTTAAGTTGACCATGCTCTTCGGTGGCCAGATGAGCTGGACTGCCAGATATTTCGAAGAGTTGGCTGATGTGGTAAGAAAATTAAAGCAAAAATACAACTTCCGTGTTATCGTAGGGGGGCCGGCAGCATGGCAGATTGGCCTGAATAAACCGGATTTTGTGGACACAATTTTTAATGGTGAAGCTGAAATAGATTTCCCTGTACTTGTAAAAAAATCACTGGATGGGGAATCTTTGCCCGCTGAAATTACCGGAAGGATGCCAGATATCACCCATATACCCAACATTATAAAACCGGGCCGTTTCGGTGAAGTGCAGGTTACCCGTGGATGCCCCCGGGGATGTTCTTTCTGCTCAATTACCCCGGAAACATACCGTACGATTCCAATGGAAAATGTAGAGGCCGAAGCTTCACTTTACCTGAAAAACGGGTATAAGGATATAGAGTTCATTACAGATGATATAATGCTCTATGGCCAGAAAAAACTTACCGTGAACCATGATGCTATTGTCAACCTGTTTTCAACAGTTAAAAAAATGGGTGCCAGGTACCTTACATTCCCGCATATATCTGCACCCGCTGTCCTGGTTTCGCCTGATACACTTTTTGAAATATCCGAAATAGGCGGATTGAAAGAATATGGTGCAGAGGCTCCTGTTGTGGGGCTTGAAACGGGAAGCACCAAAATTATGCATAAATACATGAATGCAAAGCCTTATCCATGGAAACCTGAGGACTGGAAGGACGTTATCGTAAAGGCAACTTCTATAATGAACCAGGCCAGTGTTTTTCCATGTTATACCATGACAATTGGATATCCGGAGGAAACAGAGGAGGACCTCCAGCAAAGTATCGATATAGTACAGAGTATAATTGACAGCAATTATACAGCATGGATATTCCCCCTGCCTGTAATTCCAATGACATCATCCAGGATAAGCAAGAATCCCTTCCCATACATGGAAAAACTGCCGGCAGGTTACTGGGATCTACTATATGAAGCATGGAAATACGATTTCAGGACAACAAAACAGGTTATTCCGAATATGGTAAAGAGGATGAACCCGGTAACTCGGAGGATAATAGACCTTATGAACGGCGCTGTATTTGATAACCTGGACAAAATATTTAAGCAACTTGCAGAAACAAAGGGGAAGAAATCGGCAGATTTTACAGATATTAATATGAATACTGTTACAGGATTCCTGAAAACTGTCTACTGGATAACAAGGTACACTGCTGGAAAAGAGATCAAAAATAAAAAAGTTTCCTCTTTAACAAATGAAGCAAGAATATAATAATTTTCCGTAAATAATTTTATTTATGATTAGCATATCACTTCTGTATGTACAATAAAAATGAAAACATAACAAAAAAGCAATTATCATTTGTGAACGATCTTATAAAAAGGGGAGAGGAAAACCAGAAGATTGTGGATGATTATGTAAAATCCCTGAAAAAAGGTTCAATAGAAGAATTATCCAAAAAGGAAGCCTCATCATTGTTAGATAAACTTCTCAAAAAATAAAAATTAATAAAATACCAGGTTATTAAGACAAAATGGAAAATACGGTTATTTTAAAAAAGAATACTGCCGAGGTAGTTACCCTCGAGGAGTGCAAAGATCTCGTTCCGGATAACAGCGAAGCTTATATCGGGTTCGAGCCCTCCGGCCTTCCACACATAGCAATACTGATTTATGTAAACAAGATAAATGAACTTGTAAAGCTTGGATTTAATGTAAAGGTCTTGCTGGCTGACTGGCATGCAAGGGTTAATGATAAGTTGGGCGGCGATATAGACCTTATCAGGAAAAGTGGTGAAACACTGAGAAAAAGCATGTTATATGCTGGTCTTCTGGATGGAGTCCAGTTTATCTGGGCTACAGACCTGGTAGCCAATCCGGATTACTGGGAATTGCTTCTACAGACAGCGAAGAATTCATCATTATTGAGGATAAGAAGATCACTTCCAATCATGGGAAGAACAGAAGAAGATGCTGATAAGGATTTCAGCAAATATATTTATCCGCTCATGCAGGTAACAGATGTATTTTACCTGAATTCTGATATAGCAATTGGTGGAACAGACCAGAGGCATGCCTATATGCTCGCAAGGGACATTGCAGAAAAAATGGGGAGGAAAAAACCGATACTGGTGGAAATGCCACTGATTTCATCCCTTAAGGGAAAGGGGAGAATGGATGATTTTAAAAAAATGTCAAAAAGTGATCCGGACTCTGCATTATTTCTTACCGATAGTGAAGAAGATATCAGAAGAAAAATAAAGAACGCTTTCTGCCCTATGGGGATTGTTGATGGCAATCCTGTCATCGATATAATGAAGTATGTTATATTCCCCTACTATGCAACGGAAATAGAGATAAACCGGCCGGAATCACACGGAGGGCCCTATACAATCCACTCCTTTGGAGAATTGGAATCAAAATATCTTAATTCCGAGATCCATCCTATGGATTTGAAAAAGGCACTTACACAGATTTTGATAAATGTTATATTGCCTGTAAGCAATAAACTTAATAGTGATTAAATGCCATGGATACCTATTAGAAGCGTTGATAAACACGTTTACAGCATGTTAGTTAAGATGGATAATAATTACATGCTCACTATAAAGAGCTTTAAAAAGGATAGGATAGTTACAGTGAAAAAGCTGGAAGGCAGGTTCAACATTATCGAAGAGGGATTCAGAAACGAAAATTTCACCGTGGACGAAAAAGACCTGAAAAAAATTATGAAAGAGATAATAGAACTGGAGTATCCAAGGTCACATAAGGTAATGGTATCGGAGCAGGAGTTGCACCTCTAAAAATATTTATCAAGGCTGGACTGGTTTGCTCCGGAGTAATTCTTTTCTATCCTGTCAAGTATACTGTTTATCCTATTCTCTGAAAAGCTATGTTCCGCACAGAGATATTCAATTATTTTCTCCCTGTAAGGCGGTGCAAATTTTAATTCTCCAGTATCCTCAACCGGTGGATTCAGAAAAAATTCCTTAATTTCATCCAGATTATCTATGGTTTTATTCTTCTGTTTCAGCACAGATTCTATATCGCCGTATTTTTTTATCAGGGATAGTCCGGTTTTCGCGCCTATTCCCCTTATGCCCGGATTAAAATCAGTTCCAACAAGAATCCCGATGCCAATCAGCTGATCCTGTGTAATTCCCAGATTGTCAAGATTTTCCTTTAAATCTATGATTTCGGGGGTAATATTTATGAATTTCCCTGTTCCGGAAATTCTCCTCCGGCCATACATGGTAAAATTCCTTAGAACCCTCCTGGCACCTAACAGGAGGCAATCATAGTCCTGTGAAATTACAGAATCAACAGCTCCTACTTTACTCATGTAGGAAGCCTGGGCTTCGCCTTCACTTGGCGCCTGAACCCATGGAACACCCATCATGTCTAAAAGCTTTTTGGATTCTGATACTATGTCTGCCGTAATATAATTAATCCTGGAGGATAGTGTTTTTATTTTTTCCGCATCTTTGTTTTCCATTGCAAGATTAAGTTCAGCTATATTTTTTTCTTTTATGGCTTTTCTTTCCTTTAATGTTTCATCCTTCAGCCGGTATGGCTTCCCATCAAATGAATAAACAGGTTTTATATTGTTCTCCAGCAATGTGGCTGTCCGGTAAAAAATTCCGGAAAGATGTGATGTAATATTTCCGTGTTCATCCTTAAGCGGTTCTCCATCCTCACCCCTTATGCTGCTTAGAAACTGGTAAATTATATTAAAAGCATCTATGGATACTGTTATGCCTCCGTTCTCCCTTATGCTGGTCTGATGTTTGACCAGGATTCCTGATATATCTACCCCCATTTTTAAACCTCACATTCTATGCCACTGTCAACTATTCTGAAGCCGGTATAGGAACCTTCCCGTATTGACCTGTGTTTTTCAACGGTTATTCTCCTCATTCCCCCTGATAATTTCTCTATCCTGTATATGGCTTTCATGGCATGGTCTATAAAAAATCCGCCGAAAGGCTCCAGTGTACTATTATTCACATCCTCATATATCTGATTGGTTATGACCACCGGAATTTTATATTTAAGCGCGATCCCGGAAAGTATATTCAACTGCTTCTCATAGCCCTCCATTCTGGCGGACGCATCTTTGCCTGCCTCCATTCTAAAAAAATTTGTGAAGGAATCAACCACCATAATACCGAAACTATTCTTTGACTCTCTCTTTTCTCCTATCAGTTTATCCGATTTTATGAGTGCTAAATACTGGTCATCAAGTGATTTTACCCTGTAAATATTCATATGGTTAATTAATTCCATATCGCCATTTGCTATGCTTCTGAACCTTTCAACCGAAAAGCCCTCACTGTCAATATAAATTGCAGAATTCCCATTTTTTAATGCAGAGATTGAATAGATCATGGCCAGATTTGATTTCCCGGCTCCACCTTCTCCATAAAATTCAGTTATTATTCCGGGTTCTAGACCTCCCTCCATTAATTTATCAATGCACGGATAACCTGACATAGTTTTATACTCACTTTCATTAAGTTTTATCTTTTCCATTTGCCACCACATTACATATAGCCAACGACCTGCATAAGTAGGCTTATACTGGACCTCCCACTGCATTAATTAACTTCTTTGATACCACTTGATCATATCATACTTTTTTTGACGAGACCCTTAATTTTCAGAGCTATACTCCTGAATTATTATACCATTATCAACACTTTATTTTTATTGTTTTTGCTTTATTGAGATTGGCACAGTTTTCATATCTATACAACAACCTGAGAAAGCCTGGAACATCTTTAGGTATGTTTTTCCATTACTTATTTTGATGGTACCCGTTCAATCTACTGATCGTTAATGGTTCTATCATCCACCACATCTGTTGTGTAGTCTGAACGCTAAACATGACGGTACTATATATCAGTATCACACGTCACTATTGGTGTATTTTGTATGGACTATAAAGATTTTCGGTTAAATTTCCAATTTCCTACAAAATATAATTCACCTTCAACTTATTCCGCTGATAGAACAGAAGTATATGTAAGGATTTAAGGTGTCCATCAATGATATCCTGAAAAGGTAACGTTATAACTGGCATCAACCTTAAAACTCTGCAACCTGTCCCAGCAAAACCGTGATGAATGAAGGCAAATAATAAGAAAAAGTAAGGAACCCAAAATGCTTTAGCGAAAATATTTTACCACCGGAAACTATATGTAATATAATTATTCTTATAGTTTAATACAGCTATCAAAAATTCGGGTAAATTATATATAATAAATGTAAATACATACCGGATGGCAAATGTATATCTTGCTATAGGAGTCATATTTTTTATTATGTCTGCACTTTCGTTTACCTTAGGCATATATTATCTGGCTATTCCCCTACTTATAATCTTTCTTATTTTGATGTTTTTATATTATAGAACTTCAGGAAGGCATGTTAATAAAAAGGTTTCCAGTATTACCTATGATGGCATTATGCAAACCGGGCTGTCAAAAATAGAAAAGGGTACATTTTATATAGATAAGGAAAAATTTATTTCAATAATGAGTAAAATTAATGATCTGGTTTCATCGCAGGGAACAATGCCAGAATTCGGGCTTGATGCAATATACGTAGATTTTAACAAACAGGAGAGTGCGGAAAAATTTGTTGGTCTTATACAGCAGAGGGGTGTAAAGGCTGCAACAGTCCAGGAAAGGTCTATATGGAAGGTTAAAATAGAATTTTCTGATTGAAATACTGTCAACTATATATAAAGTGCCCCGCAATTTTTGCCTATGTGCCAGCTACAGTCAGGGAAACTTTAACTTAAATGTTAAAATGCCGTATTATGAAGGATTATTTCCATGCTACGTTTGCTGCCACCGGTTCCTGGATTGGCAATATTTATGATTTAACTCTTGTAACATATATCTATGCTGAACTGGAAAAATCATATCACATAAGCCTCGGTGTGGTTTCACTACTCTTCGCCCTCGGGTTGATAGGGAGATTTTTTGGCGGGCTTTACCTGGGCAACTTATCGGATAAAATCGGGGCGAGGCGTGTAATGGCTTTCAGTACTGCAGGATACGCTATTTTTGCAGGTGTAATGGCCTTCTCGCCTGACGTAATCATACTTTTCTCCGCCAGATTCATACAGGGAATTTTCATGGGTGGTGAGTGGACTTCCGGCACCATGCTGGGATATGAATTTTCCCCTGCAAGCATAAGACAAACAATATTCGGGATAATCCAGAGCGGTTATGGAATTGGATACGCATTAACCGGAATAGCGTATATCCTTTTCCTACCAACAATAGCAGTTACCTGGAGATTCTTTCTGATAACCGGCAGTATTCCACTCATCATCGCACCATATACCATAATGAAAATTCCACATGATAACAAAAAAATCCGGCAGGCAGAGAAAAAAATTAATCTCAGGGATTATAAAATTCCACTGGCAAAATCCATGATTATGATGTCTGGATTCTTCTCTGCATATTTTGCAATACTCTCATTTTACCCTACTATTGCCACATCGTTCGGTGTTCCGGCATCACAGATAGGGATAATAATGATAATCTCCAGCCTCACAGTTGCGGCCGGATTTATATTGTTTGGAAAACTGGCGGCAATATTCAGGAAGAAATACCTTATTATGGCAGGTTCTATGATAGCTCTGGCATTTGCATGGCTGGCCGTGCCCTACTTTTCCCCTATCAGGTTTCTTGCAGTGCCGGGCATGGTTGTATTTAGCCTGGGAATCGGTTCTATGCCCATTATACCATTGCTGCTTATGGATCGTATAAATCCAGCTGTCAGGGGTTTAATTTCTGGGGTATCATATAATTTCGGTGCTCTTTTTGGAGGGCTTATATCAGTTTTACTGGGCACAATAGGTGGAATAGTGGGCTATAGCCAGTTACTTTTAATCATAGATGCAACAACACTGGTGTGCCTTCTAGCAGTATTTATTACCGGTGCCACAATTAAAAAAAGAAACGAATCTACTTCCTATCTATCCGGGCTTTCCGGGGACATGGACCAATAGAAAAAATAATATGCTATTTTTATCTAATGATATATGAATTTTCTGGATGAGATAAAAAATTTGAAGGAACAGATAAAATCAAAAGACAAATTTGATATAAACTTCAACTTTGATAATATAGTTATATCCGGTATGGGTGGTTCTGGAATTGTTGGAAATATCTTTCAGGAATACTATACTTCCATACCTGTTATTTCAATAGGTGATTACGGCATACCGGGATTTGTAAATGAAAAGACCCTGTTTATTGCAGTGAGTTATTCAGGCAACACAGAAGAAACTCTCAGCAATGTGGAAGATGCGAAGAAAAAGGGTGCCCATGTAAGGGCTATCACCTCGGGTGGGAAGCTGGCGACAATTGTAGAAAAATCCATTATCATACCATCGGGCATCCAGCCAAGGTCAGCTCTGGGATATATGCTCATGCCTCTTTTTAACACCTTTGCCCCGATAGATGATGCCATAGTCAACCAGACATATGGCATACTGGATGATATGGATAAGAATCACAGCGACATAAAATCTGAAGCATTTAAGATATACGAAAATAGTTCTATTCCTATAATATACGGGTCTAAACCATTCAAATCTGTAGCATACAGATGGAAAACCCAGTTTAATGAAAATGCAAAAACCTTCGCCTTTTATAGCTATTTCCCGGAACTTAACCATAACGATACTATGCCTTTGAAATCTGCATACAGGAGGGATGAATATCTGTTCTATGCATTTGAATCTGACAATGCAAGAATTAACCAGAGAATAGGGATTACAGAGGAAATTACAGGGGAGCAATTCACAGTGGTAAAATCCCCATCACAGGATTATTTCTCCAAACTGTTCTACCTGATTCATTATGCCGATTATCTGACATATGAACTTGCCCTGGTAAGGAATGTAGACCCCACAGATGTATCAACCATAGAGGAACTTAAAAAGAAATTAGCTTAATTCCTTTATTTCTTTTGAATTCTCTACAACTATAGACCCTCCGGGCGGAAGAATAGAATCAATCTCTGATTTTTCTATTCCAAGTATTTTTGCTATCTTTTCCGCAGCCACAGACCTTTTTTCATTTCCCGGTTTAATCAGGACCCATTTTTTTGATTCAGTTCTGGTTTCAGCAGGTGATATCATAGGTATATTATTGCCTTTATAGTCTACAATTGATACCTTTAACTCCAGAGGAATGTTCAGGACATAATTTCTCTTTCCCCTTACTATCCAGGAACCTTTTGATACAAATTCACCGGATTCAGGTGTTTTGCTGACCTGTGATGGATATACCCAGTATGCGGTTCCTGACCCGATGCCTGCGGGCCATGCCCTTGAAAGGGAGATTGAAAATATGCAGGCCTCCTTTATAGTTTCCTCTGTAATTTCTATTCCTTCATGTTTAATTACTGTACTGGGTGCACCATAAAGATCTGCATGCACATAAATATCATCATCGGACATGTGTTTTTTAACAAGCTTCTCATTGGTTTTGGCATCCCTGCCAGCCATGATCATGTTTCCGGAAGAAGAAATAAACCAGTGGTATGACTCAAACCAGTATTTTACGCGTTTCTTTTTTCCTGCTTTCTGTTTTTCTTTTACTATGAGCTTTTTTGTCTCCTCTATTGCTTTTTCAGCCCCCTCAATTTTGCCCTTATAGTCTTTTGCCGTATTAAACACATAATTTATATTATTCCCTGCAGATTCCCTGTAATTTAAAATGATTTTAGTTCCATTATAATTTATGGCAAATGTATTTTTGCCAGGGTTAATGTCACTTATATCCATATCCATGTACTTGAAATCTTCAGGGGTGTTTCTTTTTACATTGTTGTAAACTATATTTATAAGTTTCTGGAGTTGTGGGAAATTCATTTTAAGGTAATTTCCGAATTCATTGTATACCTGCATCAATTTATTAAATTCTTCAATTGACCTTCTCTGTGACTCAATCCTTCTTTCCACGCTGGATTTATTTTTTTCATTTTCAGGATAATGTTTCAGGTAAAAATCAATTCCTTCATTAAAGTCTTCAAATTTCACATCAGGTTCTTTATTTATAGCTGTCAGGAGCACAGGTGATAGTAGTTCTTCTGCCTCATAATAAAATGCATTATTTTTAGAAGATTCCCCGATTATCTCCATTATGCTATCGTAGAGAATCTGATACTGGTCTTTTATTTCAGAGGGCATTTTGTCTTTCTCTATATTCGCCCTGTATAATGCTTCTTCAGCTATCTCCCCACCAAGATTGACCCTTGTTGCAAGAGTTTTAACTATTGATGCACTGCTTTTATCCAGTATTCCGGAGAAAGTTTCCAGGTCTGCAACAGGGTTAATAACTGCGGGAGGAATATATTCTTCACCAATCTGTACTTTACGGGTTTTGTATACATGCTGCTCCATAGCAAAAACAATTTTGCCATTATCTGTAAGTATAAGATTTCCGCCACCGAATAATTCAAGAATAATCTCCTGGCCTGTATGCAGTGTGATCCTTACTACCCTATCAAAATTAATCTGTTCTATGCCCACTATACGTTTCTCCGAAAGCTGTTTTCTGAATAGCATTGATAATTGTGTAGCTTCTTCAGGCTTTTCTGCATCATAAAATCCAATTCCCTTATTTAATGATATGAAAAAATCCCTCTTTTTTACATCAGAACGGTATATCTGTAGCACGAATTCTTTCTGGTTTACCTGGTATACCTTCTTGATAAATGAGTTTAATATTGTATCGCCATAGATGGCAATAAACGCATGGAAATCCAATGACGACTCTTTAAGTTTCATGTTTTCATTTAGCCCTTGCTCTTATTTTAATTTTGTTATGCATTTTACACTATATTTTAGCATGCAGCCGAATAATTTTAGAACAATAGTTCAATCACTTATCATGGAAGTAAAGGAAAATAAAGTAGATATAGGTGGAAAATCAGTTTATTACATTTCATATGAGCGTGGAAATATGCGCAATTTCATCCTGCTCCATGATTCAACAACAACTTCAAATTCATGGGCAGGCATCGATGCATTAAGGAAAATCGGCCAATGGGGGTTCAATGTTTATGCACCGGATTTCCCGGGATTTGGAAATTCTGAAGCAAATGACAGTTATAATTTCGGGTCATCCCCTTCTAAAGGTGCGTTATTTATAAAGGATTTTGCGGAAAGCCTTTTTCTATCATCCATAAATGTTGTTGGTCCATCAGTATCAGCAGGTGTGGCGTTGAAAAGCCTGATAGACTACCCGGAATTAATAAATTCATCAATTATTATAGGCGGGCTCGGTGTTGACCATATACTGAACGAATTAAACAGAATCGATAAGCCGGTTCTTATCCTCTGGGGATCGCGGGACAATGTAGTGCCGGTTAGCCATGGGTTAAGATACCATGACCTGATTCCTTCATCAACCTTTGTCAAAATTAATGGTGCAGGTCATTGCGTTCAGATTGAAAAGCCGGATATATTTTTCAACAATATTAAAAAATTTATAACTAACCTGTGACCTGTAGTATGTTATCCGTATATTATTTACAGGTTAAATTATCCGCGGAGCTATTATAATATACATCAAAAGAAGGAATACAAATATTCCCATTGCGTAATATATTTTTTTGACATTATTTTCATCCCTCAGGAATTTCAGCCTGTCTCTTCTTGATGCAATTGTCAGGGTATCCCTGAAGAACTGACCCCCATCAAGTATGGATAATGGCAGTGCGTTCATAATGCCAAGAAGGAAATCTATCCAGAAGAACCAGTAAAGGGTATTAGTTATTCCAAAGAAGATATATGAGTTAAAGGGCGTAGAAAACATGTGGGATAATGAAGCCGGTATGGGTGAAAGCCCGAGAAGTGGCAGGCCAAGGGTTTCGTAGAAATTTGGGCCCACCAGCTGTCCGCCGAAAACAAGGCTATGCAGGCTATCAATGGATTCATACCCTATACCTGAATAATCTATCTGCACCCCGATAAAACTTTCATTTTTGTATGCTGCCTTATTTGCCGTAGGGTCATTCTTTGCATAATAATGATATGTGGAAACAGTTTTCATTGTATATGTTGTATATGCAGGTACAGTTTTTCCCGTGTGGAATGTTAGTACCGTCATATTTATTGTTGTACCCGGTGTTATGTTATCCAGAACATCGCCCAGAGTATTTATGTTATATATAATGTGGCTGTGCCCTGCATCGCTTATGTTATATATGATTGAATCTGTGGAGACATTTGCCGCCGCCGCAGGACAACCGGAAATTAAATCCACAATGGCCACGCCCGTCGGTACGCTTCCATTTGTTTCGGTTTTTCCATTAAACAATGTAATATTTGCCAATCCCGGTGTAATCATGGAAGTTGTTTCCAGATTGTTAAGCTGTTTCCCGCTTAAATTTCCATATGAGGTAATCTCCATTCCTTTCGGTATTGCATGTCCACTGTAAAGTGTTGTAGAATTATCTACATAAACGCCACTGTGAATAGGGGTCGAGGCAGGCATCATGACAAAAACAAGCAATACGATGCATATTGCAGCTATGATAAGATTTATACCCGGGCCGGCTGCAATGATCCTTCTTCTCACTACAGGGTCAGCCGCCATAATTTCTTTTTCATCCGGTTCTACAAAAGCTCCTATCGGGATTATAAAAAATAATGCGCCAACACTGTTTACCTTTATTCCATGCTTTCTTGCAACGATACCATGAAACATTTCATGTATTACAACCGCAAAAACGAGGCTAGCAGTTCCATATCCCAGCGGTATAAAGGGATTAATAAGTGGAAGTGCAAGGTAATCCTGCAAAGGGGGTGCAGCACTGGTGGGGATATGGATAATTGTAAGCAAGACCGCTTCATATAAAAGCATGCCAAAAGCAAGCAATCCTCCAAAAACAACAAGTACAGTGGATATCTTCCCCAGAGATTTTGCTGGCAAATGTTTGGCAACAGCATCAAGGACGCCACCATTTTTTGTTGACCTTATCATTAAAGCTGGCCCCATGGTTGCAAAGTGTTTTGATTTATTAATTGCCGGTGCCAGCGCTATAATTATAATTATCCAGGAAAACACGATAAGAATAATCAGGAATATATCATTATAATTCATGAATAAACTCATAGTTAAACATTAATAATAATCTTTTTCCTGCAATACTATTTTGATTCGACATTTGTCTCTATTTTTTTGAGGAAATTGAGGATATTATATCTCTCTTCATAACTAAAATTCCTCAGTGTGTCATCTATAAATTTCAGATGCCTTGACTCTATTGTTTTAAAGAAGGCTTTCCCTTTTGGCGTGACTGTTATATTGATAACTCTCCTGTCCGAGTCGCTTCTCTCACGCATTACATACGACAATTTTTCCAACTTGTCTATAACACCGGTGATCCAACCCTGCGTTACCATATTTATATTTGCAAGCTCTATCATGGGCAAAGCCCCTCTTTCTGTTAAATTTTTCAATATTCTGTATTCTACTGTAGATACACCCATAGACATAAGATTTTTTTCCGAAGCCTTATACCATGTTTTCCAGGTTCTGAGAAACTCCCTCCAGACGTCGTAGCTGCTGATTTTATCCATTCGTACCGGATTATTAATATGATAAAGGTATTTTATGGTTTCTATATAGTAAATAATCGTCCATTAAATTATTTACTATTAAATATTTCATGTTTGAAATCCCGTAAATTTCATATTTCAAAATTTGTATTATCCGGAAAAATTTACTTATTTCGGCAATTGGCTAAAATTAATTTCCGTATTCATACAAAAATTTATACGGCACTACTAAATACTAAAACCATGGAAGAAATAATTGTCAGAATAGGAGGAGCGGCAGGAGATGGTGTACAATCCGCCGGTTTAACTTTAGAAAAAACTTTTTCAAGAAGTGGTTTATACATAAGCACGTATAATTACTATCAAAGCCTTATCAGGGGCGGCGAAAGCTGGTACCAGGTAAGGGCTTCTGATGAAAAAGTAAGGAACCAGGGAAGCGGCCTGGATGTTCTGGTTGCTTTAAATGCCGATGCACTTGAAAGGCATACAAATAGGAATATAAACGAAGGCGGAGCATCTCCCCTGAACGGGATAGCAATATATGACCCGGGAACCATACACAATTTTAAAAAATACGATGGGATAACCTATTGCCCGGTACCAATGAGAGATATTGCACTGAAATTTGATGCAAATCCATTGTTGAAAAACACAGTTGCACTGGGAGCTGTTATTGCATCTCTTGGTTTGGATTTTAACGTATTTTCAGGTGTAATTGAAAAAGTTTTCAACAAAAAAGGAAAACTTGTAGAATCAAATATAAACGCGGCAAAAGAGGGATATGAATACTATCTCCAGAATTATAAAGTTTACAGAAAACTAAAAACATCTAATAAAAAGTTATACACAATAGGCGGTGGAGATGCAGCTGCACTTGGGGCTATCAATGCAGGAATGCAAATGTATTTTGCATACCCTATGACACCAGCATCATCTTTCCTCCAGTTTGTTGCAACCCATGGCAAAAAATACCATGTGTTTTTGAAACTTACAGAGGATGAAATTAGCGCTATAAATGCAGCAATAGGTGCAAACTATGCTGGAGTAAGGGCCGCAACAGGATCATCAGGAGGCGGGTTCGCACTTATGACTGAAGGTGTTGGGCTTTCAGCAATGACCGAAGTTCCACTGGTTATATATGAAGCACAGAGGCCAGGCCCATCAACCGGGCTTCCAACAAAGACTGAACAGGGAGATCTCAACCAGGTGCTTGGTGCCGGACAGGGAGACATGCCAAGAATAGTGCTCGCACCGGGAACAGTTAAAGAAGCATTTGACCTCACAAAGGAGGCTTTCAACCTTGCTGAGAGATTCCAGCTTCCTGTATTTGTTGTTACCGATTTATATCTAGCTGAACATGACGAAACAGTGGATCTTGACCTTTCATATGAAATGGACAGGGGACTTCTTGCTGATGTAAATGAAGCTGATTATAAAAGATATGAATATACAGAAAACGGCATTTCCAAGAGGGCATTTCCGGGGCAGCCAGGGTTAATGCATAACGAGGATTCTGATGAGCATAATGAATACGGCGCAGTTGTTAGCGATGCAATAACAGACCCGACACAGAGAAAGCTCTCCATGGAAAAGAGAATGAAAAAGCTGAATTTATATATAAAAGAAATGCCACCGACACCTACATATAAAATGGAAGATGCAGAATATGTGGTTATCCAGTGGGGATCTACAAAGGGTGCAGTTGAAGAGGCTATAGACTGCATGAGGAAAAATGGTACAAAAATAGGTGCCATAGAAATAACACACATATTCCCCATGAATCATGATATAAAGAAACTGCTTGCAGGAAAAAAGAAAATAATAGTTGTTGAAAACAATTATTCCGGGCAGCTAAATGGGCTGATAAGGAAAGAATTCCTTGTAGATACCCAGTTCCTGGGAAAATACGATGGCGAGGCTTTCTTCCCTGCCGATCTGGCATTGTCACTGGAAGAAATGATATTTGGCAAAAAAATAAAAGTGGAGGAATAAATATGATACCTGTAACTGAATACAAAGGAAAAGTAGCACCTGATTGGTGCCCTGGATGCGGGAACTTCTCGCAATTGAGAGCAATTACAATGGCACTGTCGGAGCTTGATATCAAACCCGAAAATACCGTTATTTCATCCGGCATAGGATGTTCTAGCAATATGCCCGAGTTTATAAATACCTATGGTTTCCATGGGTTGCACGGGCGTTCACTTCCAGTAGCTGAAGGTATAAAATGGGCCAATAAAAATCTAACCGTTATCGCATATGGTGGAGACGGCGATGGATTTTTCGAAGGTTCGCAGCACTTTTATCATGCTGCAAAAAGAAACGTAAATATGACATACATGGTATCAGATAACCAGGTATTTGGATTAACAACAGGGCAGGCATCGCCAACAACCCCTATAGGAAGAATTACAAAGAGTACCCCTGATGGGAATATTGAGCCCCCATTCAATCCGCTACATTATGCATTATCAGCAGGTGCAACATTTGTAGCCCGTGGACTTTCCGGCAATATTAAACAGCTGGCGGAATTAACAAAGGCAGCTATACAGCATAAGGGTTTCTCATTTATAGATGTGTTCAGCCCCTGTGTTACATATAATAAGGTGGAAGGGTACGAATTCTTCAGAAAGACAACATACGAACTGAAGGATAACAATAGAAAGGATTTCTACGAAGCGTTCAAGCATGCATCGGAATGGGGCGAAGAAGCCAATTCTATACCTATAGGCATATTATATGACGTAGATGCACCAGTTTACGAAGATGTTGATGAAACCTTAAAGGAATACAATTTGAAGGATACTGCTCCGTATAAGCTTACGGAAGAAGATCTTGAAGAATTCTATTAAAATTTTTCTTTTACAGGTTATAATTTTTAAAAATGTACCAGTTTTTAATCAATATTTTTATACAATGTTAATATCATAAATAATGGGACTCGGAAAAAGAGATTTAAATAGAAAAAGAAAAAGCATTGAAATGAAAATTGATGAACTCGAGCAGAAGGCTAGAAAAAATCCTATGGACAAGTCAATTCAGACTGAGATAAATGATTTGAAGAAAAAGCTGGATAAATAAACTATTGTTTTATATAAACGCACCTTATAAAGGGTGTTAAGGTATTAATTTTATTAAATCATGGTCTTTACTGGCACGAAATTTATTGATTATATTATTACAGAATAATATAGCCATGCAATAATAATTTATTTTTGCACATTCCATTCTACACCCTGAAAAACGTTAAATTTAATAGGGTGGCATTGGTTTAAGCACTGTACCTGCCTCGTTCTTAAGGGTTGTATACTTTTTTGGGTTTATTTCCACATATCTTACTTCTTTTGGTTCCTTCTTCATTAAAACACGTTCTATGGAATCGTTAGCCTCATTGGCTTTATTACACGCTTCTTTAATTTCCTCAGCACTTAATTCCCTGTCAGTTTCATCAGCATATCTGACCCTTATTTCTTTAATATCATCGCATTTGTACATATGTGATAAAAGGAAATAGATTAATTAACTTTATCATGAAGCGATAATATGATGCCCATCACATCTTTAAACACTTCATTAATGCTCCTGGAATCTTCATGTACAACAAATATATGGTTTGCGGGCAGCCTGTCAGATGCTTCCCAGTAAATCACCCCGGAACGCTGGGCATCAATATTTTCCTTAATTTTAGATTCCGGATATCCTCTGGATTTCATTCTCCTGATTAACTGTTCCTCATTATCTTCAAGTATTATTACATATTTGCATTCCAGCATATGGGAATAGTGGGATTCAACAACTTCAGAGTTTATATTCTCCCTTCTCAATACATCAACATCCACGGTATTACCATTCAGGGCCCCACACTCAGATGCGATATCATTTAACCCTGTGCACTTGATTCCGTTGGCATTCAACATTTTGCATATTGTTGTTTTGCCGGAGCCCGGGATTCCTGTGATGCATATCATTTATGACACCCCGCTGGTTTGCGGTATATCTGAAAAGTACGGCATCAATTTTAATGGCATGGAAAGGTGACGCCTCGCTATTACGGGCACCTCATAGAATTTTTCCTCCAACTCCCTTGTTATTTCAGTAATTTCTGGATTCTTATAACGTTTTTTGCATACAGGGCATCTGTAATCCATCTGGCCCTTGGACCTGGTTTTAACATGGCACTCCGGGCATACCGGAGGCTCTTTCCTATATAGCCTGGCTTTTTTTATAACGCGAAGTTTCTCAAGTTTTATAGTTCCCTTAGCATATGAACCATAAGCGCTTACAATATCACCGGGTATCACTGACATCAATACTTTCCTGAATTCTTTTGTAGGTTCAAAAGCAGCCAGTTTTATTTCCTCATTCTTATATTTAAAATTTACAAAGCTATGCCCACCTTCTATTGTATAGGGCTCCCCGGATATTACGCCGGTAAGGGAATATGAGCCCATGCTGGAGAGATAATCCGGTTCTGGCATTATGTGGTCATCTGTGCCCTGGTTTGTTTTGTATATAATATAGCCCTGATCATCAATATTATGCCTTTCCTTTATTCTATCATATATTGTTATGAGGTCATTTTTATCGACTCCCCTGACCCCAAATATCACCGGTGTCTTCGGCTTCGGGAAAATTGCAGGGTATCTGTTTTTAATGTCAATATTGTTGAATGTTGAATAAAAACTCTCCGGAATTGAGGAAATATCAATTTTTTCTCCATATGTTATATCCCCATAATTTGGATATCTGTAGTCTAGCAGTTCATATGTATACCTTTTTCCAGGCCATGCAAGGGAAGCAGACGACCCTATTATGCCATGCCCTGTTTTTATTTTCCTGTAAATTGCCCTCCCGGAAAGATAATTTTCTATAAATTCTATACTTATGTCATCCTGAAGGGCTTTTCCGTAAAGTCCAGAATGGAATCTATCATTTGATATTACTATTCCCGGATTAGTTTTATCATCATCTTTTACATAGAAATCTTCTACAATTGATGAGATAAAATCCATCAATTCTTGTTTGTCAGGTTCTCCGGCAACTTTTTCATATGATTTAATAAATTTGCCATTTGCCTTTCCTATAATAGAGGTATTCCCTGAACCTTTTCCGAGATTAATATTAAGTGCTCCATTTCCTCTCGTTTTATACCCTATATTCGGGTTGAGCCTGACGAGTTCCGGGCTTCCTATAATATCGTATTCGCCACGGGAAATTATTTCGTAGATAAGGTAGGTAGTACACATCTTATCCTGGCTGTCTGTGTCATCAATTGCAACATACATTATTTTCCATACCTCCTTTTTCTTGACTGATAGGAATATATTGCCCTTAAAAAATCCAGTTTTTTCAGATCTGGCCAGTTAACATCGGAAAAGTATAGCTCGGAATAAGCAGACTGCCAGAGGAGGAAGTTAGAAATCCTCTCCTCGCCACTTGTCCTTAAAATAAGGTCAGGGTCTGTTAATGTATTATCATAGAGGTAGTTCCTGAATAGTTTTTCATTGATATCCTCAATTTTTAACTTTTTTGAAACAACATCCGCCGCTATATTCTTTACAGCATCTATAATTTCCTGCCTTCCTCCATAGCCAATAGCAATATTAAACTTAAATTTTTTAAACCCTGCTGTTATTTTTTCAACATCATGGATAGTATTTACAAGGTATTCTGGAAGCCCTTTGAAATCCCCAATAATACGCACCCTTATTTGATTTTTAAATATCCTGTCATCTTTCAGGAGCCCGCGGAGGGAGTCATTGATTAAATCAAATAGAAAATTTACCTCCTCCGGGTCGCGCTTAAAATTTTCACTTGAAAAACCATACACTGTAACTATCCTGATTCCCACTTCCATTGCCCAGTCGAGAACTTCTTCCAGTTTATCCTTGCCTCTTACATGGCCTTCATTAGGAGTGAGCCCTGCTTCCCTGGCATATCTCCTGTTTCCATCAGTAATAATCCCTAGATGAAGTGGGACATCGGCTTTCCTTATCTCTTCCATTAAAGCCTGTTCGTAAACGCCTGAGGCGATATCTCCTATCTTATGGGCTATACTCATCTGTTTATAATGATTATAAAGTATATATTTATATTTTTTTAGGGCCGCGTGATAATTCTATATAATTTTATTTTAATTACGATTAAAAATTTACAGCAATATCAAATTTAGTAAAAAAATATCATGTGCTATATGTTTCGCCAAAATATTGTATCAATTATTTATATTAATGATACTAGTCCATACAGCAGCTCATCTTTGATATATCCCTTATGAAAGCCTGTCCACCTATTTTTATAGATTCTGCTACAGTAGGGAATACATGCATAGCATTTATGAGGTTGTCGTAGGTTAACCCATTTTGAATAAGGTATACTCCCTCAATTATAAATTCTGCGGCCATAGGTGCCACAACATGAACCCCGAGAATTTTCTTATCCTTTCCAGATATGACCTTAGCAATACCGTCATAACTATTCAGGATGTTGGCTTTTACGACATTTTTTAATTCCACGGTTCTCACATCATATTCTATATTTTTCGACTTCAGTTCTGCCTCTGTATATCCAACCGATGCAACATTTGGTTCAGTGAAAACTACCCATGGCACTTCATGCATATTGATTGTTCTACTCCCACCAAGCATGTTTTCAACTGCGATAACGCCTTCTTTTCCAGCGAGTGTTTCCAGTTTTAATGATTGCCTTATGCAGTCTCCAGCTGCATATATAATTGGATTTGTGGTTTTAAGGCTATCATCAACAACAATACCATTATCGGTTGAAATCCCAGCAGCTTTTAAGTTTAATTTGTCTATTTGTGGCACCCTTCCTGTGGCAACAAGCAAGCTATCAAAGTTGTCAAATGTTCCCGCCTCTGTAACTATGCTTTTTTTGCCATTTTTATTTATAATTTCCTGAAAATTCTGCCCAAGGTGAAAGATTATCCCGTTAGTCTTTAAAGCGTTTATCAGGTGATTATTAATATCTTCATCAAATCCTTTCAATATTCTATTGGACCTGTTAAAAATATGGACTTCAGTGCCAAAGTTTGAGAAGGCATATGCCAGTTCAAGTGCCACTTCACCCGAACCTAATACAGCTATCTTCCCTGGAAGTTCTCTCATATTCCAGATTGTGTCACTTGTGTAATAATCTGTAAGCCCTTTAATTTCCGGAATTAATGTTCTTGATCCTGTTGAAATAATGAAATTAAGTGCTTTTATATCTTTATTGTTTACGGCTACTGTATTGTTATCAATAAATTTTGCCATCCCTTCATACATATCTATATTTTCGAAATTTTTTATTACATCTGCATATTTGGTATTCCTCTCAGTGGAAACAAAATCATTCAACGATTCCATAAATTCTGAAAAGTTAATATTTGCATTTGCTGTTATTCCACGGTATGATGGCTTAGTTGCCTCCTTATAATTCTTAGAAGCTTCTATTAAAAATTTAGATGGGACACATCCAACGTTTACGCATGTCCCCCCTATTGGTCCAGTGCCGATTAAAGCTATTTTCATCTGGTTAGAGGTTAGTTCACTAGCCTTAATGGCGGCGGCAAAACCAGCTGCTCCCCAACCTATAATTGCCAGATCGTATTCACTCATTTTTAACACTTTTTAACTGTGCTTTATACTGGCCTTTGAAAACATCCAGCTTTAATAGGTTCTCCGGATCAACAGTATCCATGGCCTTAACGACTGCCATTCCGTCTTTGAGGGAAACAGAAACATCAGTAACGCCTTCCGCCTGCTTTAGCCCACCGCTTACGTGCCTCACACAATCATCGCATGTCATTCCATATACTTTTAATTCAACTGTCTTTGCCATAATATATTATTACATATTCCTATTAAACCCATTAAGTAACAAAAATTTGACTTTGGTTAAAGATTTATAGGTATTAACATTGTAATATTATGAAAAATTCAAGAGCTGAAGCATGCATGATATATGATAATGAAAAAACTATCTGTATTGATACTTCATTGCCTGTATTCGATTTGCTGGGAAAACGCTATACATTATTTATTCTGGGCGTGATAGGAAACAATAACACAAGGAAGAACTTTAACGATATTTATAATTCAATTCCAGGTTCAAATAGAACAATTATAGCCAGACGGTTGAAAGAGCTTACAGATGCTGGAATTGTAAAAAGGTGTAGAAAAGAAGTTGTAACATATGAACTAACAGAAAAAGGGCAGGATATAAGAAAGGGTGTCATATGTTTTCTGGATTCCATTGACAGAACTATGTAGTTTCAATTATGATTCTGGATTTTAAATTTTCGTTGTGGCCTCCGGTTATATGCAGGTTCAGGATTTATTGCGTAGGATCTTTGCTGTCTATCAAAGACCACTATAATTTTCTAAATTCCATAGAATACATATTTTGATATTTAGAAAATCCATGCACTACCCTTTTGTATACAAGTTCAAGGCCCATTTCCCTGAAAGATTCCATCCTCCCCTCAAGTGTTGGCAAATCGCATATCTCATAATAGTTAATTAAACCACCAATTTTCAGGGATTTATAAGCTACGCCAACAAATTCACTGGCATCATGTGGCAGGTTCATTATAATCCGGTCAACATTTTCATACTGTTGTATTAACTCACCTGAATCACCAGCAACAGGCGTTATTTCTCCTCTTAGCCTGTTCAGCTTTAAATTTTCCAGTAAAAGATCAATTGCATTCTGGTTTTTATCCATAGCAACGATGCTGCTTTCCCTGTTTTTTGCAATGAGTATGGAAAATGGCCCAATCCCGGCAAACATATCTACTATATTTTCTCCATCAGATACTTCCTTTGCAATCCTGAGCCTCTCACTTGCCAGCCTCGGGGAAAAATATGCCTTTGACACATCCACCATTAGCCTTATTCCATTTTCCCTGTAAATGGTTTTATAAACAGGTTCTCCATAAATCAGTGTTAATTGCCTTGTCCTGAACTCTCCCGTTATTCCCTTATCCAGGTAAATGGTTTTAATATTTTTTCTGGTTTTAAGAAAATCGGAAAGGTATTTTGCATCCTCTATAGTTTTTCCTTTTATTATCGCAATGCTTCCTATTATATCATAAGAAAATGAAACTTTTTCAGGTTCAATCCTGTTCGAGGGAGCCCCTTCAATGTCAACGGTATAAAAATCTATATTGTTTTTATTTACAGGGATATATACATATGTTCCGTCGTTAAGTATTTTGTATTCCCTGTTGATCAAATCCAAATCCCTTAATTTATTGATTGTTTCCTGCCCATTTTCCTTATCTACCCTGACATGCAACATTATTTCTACCTGTAGTACCTGTTATTCAATTTACCTGCATTTTCTATTATATCCTTAGCCAGTTTGGTTGAAAATCCAAATATCCGTGAAATATCTTCTACCCTCGCATTTGCTATATCCTCTATTGATTTAAATCCATTGTTATATAGCCTGCGGCCACGGACACGGCCAACCTGCGGGATTTCTATTATCCTTATTATCTCTTCTTTTACCCCTTCCTTTATTCTGATATTCAGATGCAAAAGATTGTTCTCATTCTCCTTGTCAAACATACTGCCAAGGCGGTAAAGCGAATACGATATCCAGTCTGCAGATGATGCCTTTGCCTGAATATCTCCCGGCCCTATGCCAAATGTCTCCGCTATTGTATTTATAGGAACTTCATTAATCCATTCATTCAGAATTATTGCTGTTTTCGCTGCGCCCATTGATTCTTCGCTAAAATCAGATATATTATGCCTGTCCAGAAATTCTTCCAGGTATTCATAATCACTGGCACGGTAATTGAACGTGAGCATATCAGGTGTCTTCGATATATAATACAAATACAGTTCCTCTGAAAATTCCAGGTCAAGGCATTTTTTCAGTATAAGCGAACTTACAGGGTCAATATACAGGTCGGAGGTAAGCCTTCCAAATTTTGTTGCGCTGTATATATCATTTTCTTCTGTAATAAAGTCATTATCCTTTAAAAAATACAGAGCACTTTCGAAAGCCAGTTCATAACCATCAATATCGTTCTGGGCGGCGAGAAGGGTTTTCCCATAAAAGTCCTGGATGCCCTTAAGGTCCGTGGCAATTCCAGAGGATATGAGAGCCAGCACATTAAACCTTATCAGGCTATTTGAATCCATCCTCGATATTACAGGTTCCAATTCTCCTGTTAGATATCCCTCTGCTACAC
>JAJZWN010000012.1 GCA_021846695.1 Thermoplasmata archaeon | reverse complement strand
TCAATCTGGGAGCAATAATAGGCGCAGGAATTTTTGTTATTATAGGTATAGCGGCCGGGATGGCAGGTCCTGCCATTATAATCTCAATTTTTGTTTCTGCAGTCATAGCCATATTCACAGGGCTAAGTTTCTCAGAGATAGCACAGCATATATCAAAGGAAGGAGGTGTTTACGAATACGCAAAGGAATCATTTGCACCATCTGCAGGATTTGTGGGTGGGACTATGTGGACATTCTCTAACATGATTGCCATTTCAGCTGTTTCACTGAGCATGGGGAGCTATATAAATGCCCTTTTTCATCTCCATATAAACCTGATAGTTTTTGGAATCCCAGTTATCATAATGTTTGCAATATTAAATATGCTGGGAATAAAAAACTCTACCAAGACATTGTCCATTCTTGTTGGAGTTAATGTGATAATTCTAATTATTTTCGTTGTCTCCGGATTATTTTATTTTAAATTTGCCGATTTTTCAAACTTTGCACCACACGGATTCACCGGGGTAATGGAAGGCTCGGCTCTTATATTTTTTGCATTTACAGGGTTTTCACGTATTACAACCGTTGGCGACGAAGTCAAAAATCCCGAGAAAAATATACCTAAAGCCATTATAATTTCCATAATAATATCCTCTGCCCTCTATGCTGTCGTGGCTGTTGTAGCCATAGGACTCATTCCTGCTTCTGGTCTTGCATCGGCTTCAGCACCACTATCAGCTGCAATAGGGGTTTTGCATAATCCATACCTGCTTATAATTATCGCCATTGGCGGAATTACTGCCACTGCGGGAGTGGTGCTCACCGGCATACTGGGGACAAGCAGGGTTCTCTATGCCATGGGAAGGGACAATGAGATTCCCGGCACATTCGGAAAAATAGACAAATTCGGTACTCCTGTATATTCAATTCTATTGTCAATGGCTATCAGCCTGTTATTCGTATATTTTGTTGGTTTTTCAACAATAATAGAGGCATCAAACGTGTCAGTCCTCATTGCATATTCCATAATTGATTTTTCAGCTATAATGCTATGGAGACGGGTGAAAAATGACAATCCCAAACATCTCAGGGAACAGAAATATTTTTTTATCATACCTCTGATAGGAATGGCCACAATATTCACCACAATTAGCTATTTAGGTCTGCCTGCTATAGAGATCAGCCTTTCTGTCCTGGCACTGGTTTCCGGAGTTTATGGCATTAAATATATTATGGGTTCAAAGGGTTACATCAAAATTATGAAAAAGAAAATTCCCCGAGTCAGCCTTGTAAGGGTCTTTGGGAAAAGCAGGAAAAGAATAAAAGATGAAGAACATTAATGAAAATTCCATTAAATTGTACCAAGAGAAATATTAATAATTTATATGCCAATAACATATAGGTTTTCATGGGAAAAATAACATTTGAAAATGGAAAATGGAAGGTGCCGGACAATCCGACCATTCTGTATACAGACGGTGATGGCATAGGTCCTGAAATTATGGATGTGACAAGAAAGGTTTTAGATGCTGCAGTCAAAAAAGCTTATAAAGACAAAAAAATAACATGGAAAGAAATACTTGTGGGTGATAAAGCCTTAAAAGAGAAAAACGACCGCTTCCCACAGGAATCGCAGGATGCAATAAAAGAGTACCGTGTACTTCTTAAGGCTCCGCTGGGTACCCCGATCGGAACTGGCTTTAAATCAATAAATGTGAGAATAAGGCTTATGCTTGATTTATATTCCAATATAAGGCCAGTCAGCTACATGAAAGGACTTGAGAGCCCGCTTAAACATCCAGAAAACGTTAATTTAACTATATTCAGGGAAAATACCGATGATCTTTACACCGGGATTGAATATAAATATGACAGCAAAGAAGCTGGTGAAATCAGGAAATTTTTCAAGGACAAATTAAACGTGGACATTAGTGACGATTCCGGAATAGGAGTAAAACCCATGAGTAAATATAAAACACAGAGAATCACAAGGGCAGCGGCAAAATTTGCAATTGAGAATAATAAAAAGAAGATCACAATTATGCATAAGGGAAATGTAATGAAGTATACAGAGGGGGCATTCAGGGAATGGGCATATGAAACCCTTGAAAATGAGTTCGGCGATTACACCTCAAGGGATGATTCCAGTAAAATCCTGGTAAACGACATGATAGCGGACAATATGTTCCAGCAGATAATAACAAGGCCTGAAAATTATGAAGTGATAATAGCACCCAATATAGACGGAGATTATATTTCCGATGCAGCAGGCGCACTTATTGGGAATATAGGCACACTTGGTGGAGCCAACGTTGGCGATGATGGTGGAATGTTCGAAGCTGTCCATGGAACGGCACCAAAGTATGCCGGGCAAAATGTTGCAGATCCCATGGGGTTGATAAGGGGTTCACAGCTCATGATGAAGTATATGAACTGGCATGAAGCCTATGATGTGATAGAAAAAGCCATTGGAGAAGCTATAGAAAGTAAGAAAGTTACAAAGGACCTGGCAAAATTCTTCGACGTTCCAGCACTTGGCACAAAGGAATTCGGAGACAGCCTTGTGGAAATCATAGAGAATTTATAAATTACCTCTATAAGTTTTTCTCCATTTTTTCAATTGATTTTTTGTAATTTTGCAATATGAAAAGTTCTGCCAGAAATAGGAATCCCGCTATAGCCAGTATAGTTAAGGCATCATTTAATACTATTTCCAGTTTCATAGGGGAATATTCTGTAGCTATCCTTACTGTTACAGTAGAAATTCCGAATAAAAATAATATTTTTCTATGTTTCCATGTAAATCGCTCATAATCCGCCTGACTTAATATTGTCATCACTATTGATATCCATTCACAATATAAAAATTATAATATATAATACCGTAAGTGGTGTTCATTAGAAATTAAGCATGGTTCCTATGTTAAATATACTATTAGATATTGTATAGAAAAATATGATATTAAATTGTAACAGTTTTTAATATTTAATCATATTTTTATAAAATTCTAACTAAAATTGTTATTTTTTTCAAATTTAATAATTATTCATGAATTTAGGGAAAAATATTATATATCCTTCCATTATCCTCATTTATGCAAGAAATAGATAATAGAGTTTTGGGTAAGCGTACCAAAACTGGAATGAGACGGGGAATGAGCACACACGAAGCCATTATGTTCGGGGTCGGTGGTGCTGTAGGTTCAGGTATACTGTTTGCAGCTGCAGGCGGGACTGCGTATGCCGGGCCAGCGGTTATAGTATCATGGGTTCTTGCCGCAATTTTTATTGTACTGGTTACACTTCCATTTGCTGAATACGCAGCTATGTTCCCAAGATCGGGAATCAGTGCAAGGGTAGCATATTACTCCTATGGTTCCTATGGTGGATTTATGTCAGGTTGGGGATTGCTTATATGGGCTGCAACTATACCAGCTATAGAAGCTGTTGCTGTATCCACATATGCCTCACTTTATTTTCCCTTCCTTTACAACTCCACAACAGGAGTACTTACAGGTTATGGGATATTGCTTTCAATACTCCTCCTTCTCGGATTCTTTGCCCTTAATATGGTAGGAATAGCCAGATTCGGTAAATTCAACAAAGTACTTACATGGATAAAGATTGGTGTTGTGGTGGCTTTTATAATTATACTTCCAATGTTCATATGGCACTGGGGTAATTTCACATCCGGGTTTGCAGGAGCGGGCGGCTCCGGTGGATTTGCTGGATTTATGCCTTCTGTGGGTGGATTGTTTATCGCCATACCTGCATCAGGTATTCTATTCGCCTTTGGTGGTTACAGGCAAGTAGCCGATATGGCTGGAGAAGTTAAAAATCCTGCAAAAACAATGCCAAAAATTATAGGTACTGTACTGGCTGTTCAATCTCTTTTATACATCGGCATGGCCTTCGTTATAGTAGGAACGGTCAGCTGGGCAGGCTTTGGCATCCAGACAGGAGACTGGAATTTTGTCGCCGGTCTTGGATCTCCACTTTCCTCTATAATTAGGGCAAATGTAGTTCCAGGAATGACAATAGGCGAGGCGGATCTGCTTGGTGGCATGGTTGTTGTATTCTTCCTCTTTGCCATATTCTCACCCGGAGGAACTCTTGGAATTTATCTTACCGGTGCTAGCAGGATTATATTTGGGTATTCTGAGGAAGATGCACTTCCAGCAGCATTGAAAAAAACCACAAAACATGGTGCCCCTTATCTAGCTCTGATATTAGCTCTAATACTGGCTATAATATTCCTTCTACCCCTTCCATCGTGGTATGCACTTGTAGATTTTGTGGTTGTGGCTGCCGTTGCAAATTTTGCAGTGGCATCCATATCGCTCCCAGTTCTTAGAAGGCTATATCCCAACGTTGAACGACCTTTTAAGATACCCCATCCAATGGTATGGTCGTTTGTATCATTCGAGGTTGCAACGTTTCTTATCTACTGGGCAACATTTCCAACAACTCTTTATGCCCTTGGAGCCGTTCTTGCGGGATCCATCATATTCATATACCAGGCAAACAAGAAGCATTTCAAGGGACTGAATCTCCGCAATTCTGCTTGGATACCTGTATATATAGTTGGAATGATATTATTATCCTATCTGGGAGGAACACCTACAGGCGGAACAAATCTTATCGCATATCCGTTTGATTATGTAGTTCTGGGTATATACGCAGCAATATTCTTTGTAATCGGGTTGAACAGTGCGCCCAAGGAACCACTCACATCCGCAGAAGCATTGTTAGAGCCAACAAAGGAAGTCGATTTTGAGGCTGAATACTAAAAATTTATTTTTTAAATAGGAATTTTTTTATATTTCTATCAATATTCATTTTTTATAATCTCAATGGATATCTGTATTTTATTTTCTGTAATTTTATCTATATTTTTCAGGGATTTGTCCTTTAGCAAATCAAGGAATGCAGTATCATATTTTATCAATTCCATAACTTCCAGGACAGTGTTAGCATGGCGAATTCCTGAAACAATATTATGATCATAGCCCAGATATTCTCCCAGGGAGGCAAGAAAATCAAAATTTATGCTACTTTTAGATGAATGCAAATCCATATTGCCATTCGCCAGCTTTGATATTTTTCCTGGCATTCCCGCAATAATCACCTTTTCAATACCAGCATCCACAGCCCTTTTTACAGCAAAACCAAGAAAATCCCCTATCTCTATAAACTGCTCCTCCCTGAAATCAGGAAATATTTTCTTTACTGCAGTGTCGCTCCTGCCGCCTGTGCTGAAAACCAGTGAATTGATACCTAATTTAGAGGCAACCCGAATCCCCAGTACTATTGAAGCCTTCCAGGAAGAATCGGAAAATGGTATTACTATGCCCCTGGTTCCAAGAATTGAAATGCCACCTACAATGCCAAGTTTGGGGTTGCATGTTTTTTTTGCAACATCCTCACCTCCCGGAGCGGAAATTGTTATTTTTATTCCTCCTGCAATTCCTTCGGATTCCAGTAAATTCTGTACTGTGGATTTTATCATTTTAAGCGGGACTGGATTTATTGCCGGATTTCCAGGCTTTATTGGCAACCCCTCCTTCGTAACCGTACCTATGCCCTCACCACCGGCAATTTCTATTCCTGGATCATTGGAGTATTCTACCCGCGAATATATGTACAGCCCTGTTGTAACATCGGGATCATCGCCACCATCTTTTTTTACTGCCGCCATACAGTAATTTTTTTCTATTTTCTGGTGTTCGATCAAAAATCTGGCCGTTTTCTTTACTGGCAGATTTATTTCCACTTCATTTACTGTTTTTCCCCTAATCATCATAATAAGAGCTGCCTTTGTGGCTGCCGTTGCACATGCCCCGGTGGTATAGCCGTAACGCAGGTTTGTTGTGTCAGGATTTTCAATGTACATTTAAATACGCTACCATTGCATTGAATATTGCAGCCGCAACCGCTGACCCTCCCTTATTGCTCAGGTTAGTAATAAAATTACCATTGAATCCTAATAATCTTGATTTCGTCTCAAGAGCCGATACAAATCCAACGGGGACACCTACAATAAGTCCAGGAAAGCATATTCCTTTATCCACAGATTCAAGCAAAGCGTCCAGTGCAGTAGGTGCATCGCCTACAATAAATATTGACTCAGGATTTTCCAGGCATGCTTTTCTCATAGAAATATACGACCGTGAAATTCCTGTATTTCTGGATTCTGCTACAACATCAGCGTTTCTTATGTAGCATTTTTTATTCGGATAGTTTGATATGCCTGACAGTACCATGTTTATATCAGTTATTGCTGTTACCCCGGTTTCAATATAATGTAAAGCATCCTCAAAGGAAGCAGAGAAGACAAGGGATTTTCCAATTTCAAAGTCGGCGGTGGCGTGGACAACACGGGTTATTATGCTGGATTTAAGTGAATTGTCCAGTCCCATCTTTTCTTTTATGAAGCTGAAACTCTGCCTGTAAATCTCTCCAGGGTTTAGGGTACCAGTCATGTTTATTTTATCCTGTAATCCCTTAAAATCTTTTTTATCTCAGTTGAATTGTGACCAATGTTTTTTCCAGGATAATCCTTTCTTGCTATAACAATGGTATTTATCCCTAATGACAGTGCCGCCATGATTTTGGGATTAGCATTGAAACCACTGTCCTTGGTAATAAGCGTATCAATATTATAATATTCCATTATAGCCCTGTCAAGGCCTTCGGTGAAATTCCCCTCCATTGCAATAATATTACTTTTACTGATACCAATTTCCAGGAGAGATTTAATACTGTCAGGATCAGGAAGGACTCTGAAGAAAACCTCATGGCTCTTTATGAGGGTTTTATAATATTCAATATTTCTTATTCCGGTTGTCACAAAAATATTCTTTCCACTGTTTCCAGCCAATTCCACAGCTTTTTCGTAGCTCTCAGCATATACTATACTTTTATCATTTATTTTTATTTTCTCCCTTTCAAAACGGATAAGTGGTATCCCCAGCTCCTTTGAGGCTTTTATGGCGTTTTCATGTATTGAATCTGCATAGGGGTGTGTCCCGTCTATTATAACATCTATAGAGAGTTCTCTGCATTTTGAAACCAGGGTTTTATAGTCCATTTTTCCCTGAATAGCCCTTATATTTTTATCTTCCAGTTTTTTTACCCCATCGTATGTAACAGCTGTGGCTATAATGGAATAACCCGAGGCCATAAGTTCGCAGGCTAGATCCCTGGAATCTGAAGTCCCATCAAGAAGCAATATCATTGGAATCTCCTATTTTTTTCCTTCCCTTATTTCCTTCTGGAATTTTTCAAGATCTTTAAACTTAACTTCCAGCACAAATACTCCAACATAATTGCAGTCTTCGCATTTATATATGGGTCCTGCTATGCCTCCTGCAATCCAGTTTATCTTTAATGATCCACACTGAGGACATATTTTAACGGTCCTGTAATCATCCATCATATTGCCATATGAAAACCCTATTTAATTATTGTCAACTGATAAAATAGCTATAGATGTTTTTAGTTTCAGATAAATGCTCATTAAATTATACATTAATTCCGGAATTACTCTCCCTGAGAATCACGATATAATATGTAGTGTATTTTGTCTATGGCAATTATATGATGACTGTCAAATAATTATTTTTTACATCATTTCTTATTGAAAATACCGGGTTCTAAAGAGTAAATGTTGTATGTAGTAATTGGCGTTTTACGAGAAGGGACATTATTAGACTGTTGAGATTTATGAAAGCAGAGAAACACTTAATCTTCAGAAGCACGAAAATTAGGCATGTTAATGTGTGTCAATCCGTGAATGATTGCCATAGTATTTTGTCTCATTACTATTATGGCATAATTAATATTTATAGAAGAGCAAAAGAGTCCTACTTTTCGTTATAAGATTTATCGTACCTTTATATGGGTAAGATTCACTGATATGAATAAACACTCCATATTTCACCGTATATTCAAGGCAATGAATCTATATCCTGATGACCCGGCAATACGATTCCCGTAATATCATGATTGTTTAGATTTCATCTCACTGACACAATATGCAGGAAAGGGCGAACAGCCAGAAGTATTAAATTAAGCATATAGTGCAGTCATTACATAGGAAAAATAACATTCATTCTGCAATAAATTTAGATATCTTTAATAAAATCTCTATAATATATATTCATGTCATATGCAACCATAGAAACTGAGGAAAAAGACGGTACAGGCTTTATCTATTTCAACAGGGAAGAGCATTTGAACACAGTAACTGTTGAAATGGTTGATGAAATTATGAAAGCTCTGTCAAATATGGAAGAAAACTGTAGATCTATTGTGATTGGTGGCAGAAAAAACTTCTCTGCCGGTGCAGATATAATGCAGTTTAAGGATATGAATACAATGAAAGCCTACGACTTCCACAGAAAGTTAAACAGTCTAGCCCTGTATTTCAGGGAATTTAAAAGGCCTGTAATATCATTTTTGAATGGTTACGTTCTTGGGGGTGGCCTTGAACTTTCCCTTTCCACTGATATAAGGGTATGTAGTAAAGATGCTCTTCTGGGACAGCCTGAAATAAACTTGGGAATAAATGCAGGTGCCGGGGGCAACGCCATACTTCCTGATGTTATAGGAAGAAACAGGGCTCTGTATATGATACTCACAGGGGAAAAAATACCTGCAGTTACGGCATATGATTTTGGCCTGGTGGATATAATTGCTGCCAATCCGTTGGATGAAGCGATCCGGATAGCAACAACGATCAACAACAAACCTGAAAATACAGTAATGCTGGCAAAGCGTGCAGTCAATAGCACAGAAAACAAGATTAAAAAGGACCTTGATTATGAGGCTGCCCTATTCGGAATCTTATTTTCAGAAAAAGATACAAAAGACAGAATAAATAATTTTATAAAAAGGAAAGGAATATAATATTATTACTCAATTTCAATAAAGTTTTCTTCTTCCCTGAGATTATATGTTTCAAGAGTGTATTTTTCCATTGGTGTATGGGGTGCTATGAATGGAGGTTCTACCATTTTGCCTGTTTCCAGTTAGAACTCAGCATTATGGCATGGGCATCTTACTCTCGTCCCATCATCAAAAACGTTTCCCAAACCACATTTAAGATGGGAACATATGGCATTTATCCCCTGCAGTTTTCCATTTTATTTTGTTATAAACACAACCTTTCCATTACCGGGGTTAATGGAAACATGATTATCTGAATTCTCCAGAGCCGTTATTCCCAGAATCTTTCTCCATGTCATGGTTCATTATCAAAGTATAAAATCTATATCTTTTGAAGCTATTGCTTTATGCCATTAAAAATTTAGAAAGAAAAATATCCATGGCAAGTATATTATATCATATATTAATAAAGCAATATGTTGATTAAATGCAAGAGTACTCACGGATTTGAAGACACTGTCAATTTAGTGGTTAATTTTCTTAAGTCAAAGGGAGTCACTGTGTTTTCAATTATAGACCACAGGAAGAATGCAAAAGAGGTCGGTTTAAATATGGAAAATGAAACCGTAATTATCTTCGGTTCTCCCGTAACAGGAACACTACTTATGAAAGAAAACCCAGAAATTGGAATAGAACTTCCATCGAAACTTCTAATATACTCAACGAACAATGATGTATATCTCCTATACAAAGACCCAGATGAGATGCTGGAGTTGTACGGTATACGTGAATCTAGGGATGCAATTCAAAAATTAAAAATGCTTTACCGACTCATAGCAAATCAGGTGATATGATCCTGAAATAATTTTATCTTTTAATAGTTTTGAAACTTTTCCCCGGTTTAACGGATATTAATCACGTTTCATAATTTCCTGACCCACGGGGAATTCTAAGCCCAGCCCCTGATCGGATGGTCATTGCAATGTGACTCGCAATATGCTATATCCGGAGCCCATTAAAGGCCGGGTTGTTTATAGTCTTACGTCGTCATATATATTCATGAATCGTATATACTTATTTATAAGACATATGATAATGATTTCATCGGTTTAAAGATTTTGTAAAATAGTTAATTAATATCATATTGTACCAATAGCCACTGAATAATTGAATTGCCTGAGAGATGTTCTTCCATGAACATCAGGGGCTATTTTCCAATAAATTGAAACTTCTCAAATATATTTTATAAAAATATCAACGAATTATTGTTGCATAAACTTTGATATTTTACCTGATACAGAGGCAGGAACTTTCCCCATTGCAGCCTGGAGCATTTTCATGTCTCTTGCCTTAAGATCTGGCGGGAGCTCAGAATTTGCTTTCATACGGATTCCTACAAAGGCTTTCAATTCATTTTCACCCATTCCAGCTGCTAAATCCAGATTCGTGGTGCACAGTCCGATATATGCACTATCATCAACCGCTCTAATTCCGGTTATGAAGTTTTTTATTAAGTCAACTTTCTCCTCATCACTGCGTTTGAACATTTCGTTAAACACTTCCTGCATTGCCTTTTTTCTATTCTCACTATCCATTTTTGCAATTTTCACTGGGTCATCCATTTTAATCATAACTCTATTGTTTTTACCAATAAAAATATTTCTGTTACATATATTTCACAGATATGAAATATGACTATAATGGTTTTCAATCATATAGAAATGAGTAATTCCAGCTAATAAGAAATTAAATCTAGTTTAATGCCCTGTACATACAAATGTTTCCGGCATATTTCTCTTCAATTATTCCTAAATTTTTCATATGAATCAAATGAGCAATTGTTTCCATTATTGCAAAATTTTTTTCCATAGAATTCATATCCTTTAGTTTTCTACCCTTGCTCCATTCTATGGAGGAGGCTATTTCAAAGGCATTATGCCACTGGTTTAGGGGTAAAGTCATATTCTCTATTCTTATCCGATGGTGTTCCAGTATCTGATCTATTCTGTCAGAAAAATTTGTAAAATTATCTCTGTGTCCAGGATATGCAATGTTGACATCATAATTTCTTACTTTGTTCAGACTTTTCATATACATACCTAAATAATCAGTGTTATTTCTGTAAACACTGATATTTGGTGATATATTTTTTAATATATGGTCTCCTGTTATCATGGCATGTGTATCATTGAAATATATGCACACGGAACCGGGAGAATGGCCGGGGACATCTATTATTTCCGTATCTCTCATATGCATATCTCCGATGATATTGAGATTTAAAGAGGAATAATAATCTATAAATTTCATAACGGGATTGCCTTCAGTTATATCGTGAAATAATTCTTCTGGCACACCGTTTGAAATCATCAAATTTTTATAGTCAGTAAAATACTCCTGTCTATTATCTGTGATGTATTTAATTGTGTCATAATCGTTTTTAGAGATATATATGGGAATTTTATTGTATTTCTCCAGATAAAGTGCACCACCTATATGGTCTATATGGAGATGAGTGATTATGCACATATCAATCTTTGAAAGGTCTATTGTATTTTTTATCTGCCTGTATCCATTTTCAGACATTCCAGTATCTACGATATAGTTATAATCTCCAGAAATATGGTATATATTAGCAGTTTTGAGTGCTCTGATCTCTATAGGTACTGTAATTTTTTCAATAGAATTCATTATGGATAATTCTTCAATGCCTAATTAATCATTTCTGATGAAGGGAATATCTTGCTCTTTTGTACCGGTGTATATGATAATTTGGCTTAACCATGTGTTTAAAACAGAGTTAATTGCCAACTTATATAACATACTTTCAATTATCTTGATTTTCCGATAAATTTGTAACAGGATACAAATAAAAATTAATTTGTAACAGGATACATAAAATTTAATATTTAAAATGCAATACATAAAATAATGGATAGAGAAAATATTCTCAAAATATTGTATTCGTGGAATTTTTGGAACCATAATATATACACTGGTATAAACCGAAATTTTTATGATGATAAAATTATTGATCTATTCGATGACAATCAAATAAAAATTATCATAGAAACTGGAATCAGAAGGTCAGGCAAATCATTCATATCAAAGCAGATTGCAGAGGCCCTTATTAAAAAGTCATTTTCAAAAACTCAAGTACTTGTAATAAACCTCGAAGATGAAAGGCTAATAGAAAGGGATTACAACTTATTGCTTGATATATACAACGTTTACAGGGAAAAAATTAACTCCGATAAACAGGCAATTGTAATTCTTGACGAGGCCCAGGAAGTGCCTGGGTGGGAGAGATTTGTCAGGGGGATATCAGAAAGGGATGAGGCGAAATTTATAATCACCGGCTCATCATCAAAATTGTTGGATTCCGAGTATTCAACGCTTCTATCTGGGAGACATGTAGTGATTTACGTACATCCATTAAATTATACAGAATTTACTAAGTTTAAAGAGAATGGGTCGATTACTGAATATCTGAAGTATGGGGGATTCCCCGCAATTGTGCTATCTAATAATAAGCAGGAACTTGCAGACAGTTATTTTAATACTATAATATTGAAGGACGTCATCCAGAGATTTAATATACATGAACCCGACGCGATTATAAAACTGGCAAAATTTTATATCACAAGTATAGGATCAAAAATAACATTTAACAGTATTTCAAAATTCCTTTCCATGCCTGTAAAAACCATATATAATTATTCATTGTATTTAGAGAAGGGGTATCTCCTATTTTTTCTTGACAGGTTTTCATTCTTAATAAAAGGCCAAAACAATAGCCCCAAAAAAGTATATACAATAGATAATTCATTTCCCTACTTCCTGGGAATAAATCCGGTAGAAATAAAAGGGCGACTTCTTGAAAATACAGTAGCTGCAACATTGTTTGCCATTTCAAAAAATAATCCTCAATTTCATTTCTATTACTGGAATGAAAACAATAGAGAGGTTGATTTTGTCGTCAAAAATAAAAATACATATATGGCTATTCAGGTTTCTTATTCTATAAACAATGAAAAAACTAGGGCAAGAGAGACGGATGGCTTAATAAACTGTTGTAATAGATTGAATCTCAATTCGGGTGAAATAATTACTTTTGACTATGCGAGGGAAGAATTAATTAACAACGTACTTATAAAATATACACCTGTAGAGGACTGGATTCATAGGGTCATAACATCCCTTAAAATTTAACATTTTTATCACTCACAAGGTAATGGTCGGTCTGCTGGCAGACAGAAATGAAATAGGTCCGATAGTCTAGCAGGAAGAACAGATAACATCTGGTTGAGGGGAATCAAATCCATGGAGATTCTGCAAACAACCGTTGAAGTTGGAAGCTCCCTGTGAAAGCTGGGAGGGGAAGTTACTATGACTAATTTACCGTTGGATATATAAATTTGTAACAGGATACAAATAAAAATTAATTTGTATCTGGATACATAAGATTTAAAGTACACGTTTTGATGAATACTAAATTTGTTAAAAATAACGTACCGGCACAATCCTGCTATTGTTTATTGGTAAAATATTAATTACTTTACATATATCATCTGTTGAATGCCAGAAGATAACACTTCACGGGGCAAAAGAAAATATTCGGGTATTCTCAGTGCTTCCATAGTTTCATTTTCTATGAATTCCACATTGAGGTTCTTTATTCCGGTGCTTATACCGCTTCTTGTGTCAACACTGCACATCACCGTATACATGGGTTCTTTGTTGATAACCGCCTACTGGGTGGGATATACTTTATTCCAGATCCCTGCAGGGATAATATCTGACCGTGTGGGTGTATCCAAGGTCGCAAAAATCTCATTTATCCTCATGGCTTTTTCATTCTCTCTTTTTTATTTCTTCAGGAATTCATATGTTGCCATTTTTATCATACAGCTTATGCTTGGAAGTTTTTCTGCAACTGTATACGTATCTGATACATCAGTGGTCCAAAAATGGCTTCCCCTATCCACAAGGGCAACATTTGTGGGCATATACCAGACAGGATTCTTTATAGGTGCTTCACTGGGAGAATATTTAACCCTTAGAACACTTTCTATCAGTTTCTGGTTTACCTTCATATCAATTATGTCCATACTTGTTTTTTCAGCTATTCTGAATTTCATATTCATAAGGGAACCTCGACAGATTAAAAAGGAAAGGCATGGAAATATAGACAGGAGAATAATTTATGTTGCCATGATAAGATTCTCCGCCGGTTTCACGTATATTGGATTTGTAACACTTTTCACCACATTTATTGTATTCGCCCATATTGTGCCCTATTCTAGTGCATATTTATACGCATGGATTCCTGCAGCCGGGGGGCTTATCACATCTCCTATTGGTGGTCTTATATCCAGGAAAATGAAAAACGGAAAACCTATTGTGTCTATATTGCCTGTAATTGCTCTGGCAGGCATGATAATTTATATTAATTTTGCACCTCTGGCTGCAATATTCATCATATCATTTATGACAGGTGTGCTCTATGGCCTTTACGCAGGCCCCTCCATGGGAATGGCTTCTGATTTCAGTGGAGGTGACAGAAATCTTGCTTCCTCAAGCAGTATCCTGAATTTCAGTTCCCAGGTAGGTGGCACTGTTTCTCCATTATTGATGGGATTCCTGTTTTCCATTTACGGAAATTTTCAGCTGGCATTCATCATTGTTGCTATAATTTCTATTCTCACATTAATAATTCCTTTAATACGGCTCACAGCCTGAAATTATTTTTTCCTCTCTTTGAGCCTTGCCTTATCTATTTTTCCCACACTGGTCATGGGCATTTCATCTATGATGATAAATTCAACCGGTATCCACCATTTATTTATATTTCCCCTGGAAGCATGTGATTCCATGAACTGCCTCAGGCTTTCTATTTCTATTGAGGCGGATGGTTTGACCCAGGCTATGGGACGCTCTCCCCATTTTTCATCCTCTATAGCTGTAACCGCGGCAATTTCTATGCCAGGATATTCAGAGATTATTGATTCTATTATAGATGTGGGAATCCATTCTCCACCGCTTTTTACAACATCTTTGACGCGGTCCAGTATTTTTATTCCACCATCCAGGGTCATTGCCGCTACATCTCCAGTTTTGAACCAGCCATTTTCATATTCTTTCCCATCGGGCCTGTTAAGATATTTTCCTGGAAGCCATGGTGCATTTACCCATAACTCGCCTATCTTCTCCCTCTCAAGTATATTACCCTCACTGTCTCTGACTGTTGCATTGACCATGGGAACAGGATGTGTAACCATTCTTAAGGATTCATATTCATCTGCATGACCAAGGGAAATTGATGTGGCAAGCATGTCTGTGCCGCCGTATATGGTTGAAAATTTTATACCTCTTGAGGTGAGATTCTTGGCAAGTCCCTTGCTGATTGGTGAACCCCCTATAAGCACTTTTATACCCCTGAGCCTGTTATCCGTATCATGTGCCAGAAGATCATAAACCATAGTCGGAACAGCGTTTATCCATGTTACATTGTTTTTTTCTATTGCATCCAAAACCTTTTCTGCTTCGTATTTTCCAGTCAGAACATAGTCTGTGCCAAGATAGGTAGCATGAAAAGCCGATCCCCATGACCATATGTGATAGAATGGGATAAGTGAGAGTATGTTATCCGCTGAATCCAGTGATGCCGGGGTCTCAAATAATCCTAGCTGATAAAGGATACTCAGTGCCCCATTGACTGACTTTTCATTTGAATATAATACCTCCTTTGGTTTTCCCGTTGTTCCCGATGTAAACAATATGGAATAATTATCATTACCATTAGTTCTTTCCTCCCTATGAAGGTCACTGTTTAAAAGGTCATGGAATTTTATGTAATTTCCACCCTCTGACAGTGATACCACATGATCTCCGCTGAATCCCTTCCATATGCCAGCATTAATGAATTCCTTGGATGCAAATACATATTCTGCACCAGATTCTTTCAATGTTTCCATTGCCATATTCCACGGTAATTTTATATTTACAGGATATATTATTGACCCGGTCATGCTGGATGCAAAAAGAAGCTCCATAAACTCTATGGAATTATAGTCAGCTACACCTATTACTGTACCCTTGGATATTCCCATTTTGTTCAGCGATGTAGCCAGCCTCGAGACCCTGTCAAAAAGCTGCCTGTATGTTATGCTTTTTTCACCATCTATTACTTTACTTTCAGGGAACAGGTAAGATGCCCTCCTTAAAATGTTTATCACAGTAAATCCATTTTCCATTTTACCACCTAATTTTTTATGGATCTTTCTGTCCTGCCCACATGTATAAGCAGGTCAGCATCATCCATGGCTTTGCTGTCGTAATCCTCCTTTTTAACGAATCTTCTGGCATACAATGACCCGACTTTTATAAAATCACGGTTTCCGGTACTGTTACCAATATGAATAAGAAGGATGGCTGCCATTGAATGCCCCATAACCTCCATGCTGTATTTTGCATGAAATTGAGACTCTATGGCTCCCATTGATAACAGTTTTTCTATGCTTTCCTTAAGGGACCGGTAGCAGGATTCGGCTGTTTCCCTTTCTTCCCTGATTTCAGATATAATATCACTGAAATCCGAAAGCAGTTTAATATGTGCATTCTTTCTCATTATTGCCTCAAGCATATCTAAGGCCTGTATATTGCTTGCACCTTCCCATATGGGTGTTATCAATGCCTCACGGTGCCATCTTTCTATGGGAAATTCCGATAGGAATCCAATTCCTCCATGGAGTTCCGTTGCCATCTGTGTTATTTTTGCTGAGGATTCGGCTGTTATGTTCTTTACTATATGTGTCATTAGCCTTGCATAATTGTATCCTTCATCATATGGTGGCCTGGAATCAATGGAATTGTTGAAAAGTTGAATGGATTTGAATGTAAGGGCAATGGAGCCCTCAAGAAGAACCTCCATATCCAGTAAATCTTTCTTTATTCCTGGGTGTTCTATAAGCAGATTTCCAAAGGTTTTTCTTTTCATGGTATAGTAGTATGCTTCAAGATAGGCTTTTCTTGCAATTCCACATGCTGCTGCACCATTGTCCAGCCTTGAAACCATTAAGTCTTCAGTTATATAGTATATTGCCTTTCCTGCATCACCTATCATCTGTGCCTCTGAGCTGTCCAGTTCCACTTCTCCTGATGGAACACTCTTTGTGGCACTTTTTTCCTTGAGTCTCCTGAGCCTGTAATTAAGATCCCCTGCCTGGTTCTTCCTTGGTAAAAGGAATAATGAAAGCCCCTTTGCACCATGATTTTCACCATGGAATGCAGATGTCAGTGTAACATCGGCAAGGCCGGCATTGCTTGCAAAGTATTTGTCTCCGGTGAGATACCACACATTCTTGCCTGATTCCGCCCTTGTTTTATTGGATCCCAAATCGCTGCCACCCTGGATCTCGGTAAACCATGTCGCTCCCAGCAGTGTTTCTTTTCCGTCTCCTATCAATCCAGGAACATAGTCCTTCTGATTATCTGGCGCGTATTTGTGTAATGCATATGCAGTCTGGTGCGTTAATGTCAGTATGCAGTATATTCCAGGATCCGCAACAAGGTATCCCATGGCATAATGCTCCATTATGGATTTTCCGTGAAAATACGGGCGGCTGATTCCATATTCATGTATAAGCTTCTCAAGGACATGTTTTTCCATTGGGCTAATAAGAACACTATCTATTCTCTCACCATCTATGCTCCACATTTTCTGCAATGGTGGGGATACCTTGTCTATGTAATCCGTTGTTTCATAAAGATCCTTTCCTGCATAGGCACCCAGTGGACTGAGATTTAAGTGCTTCCCAAGATAAAAATCAAGGATTTCCTGAAATGGTCTGTCTATATCATAATGGTTTTTTCCGTATATGCTGGATATATAGGAATATGTGTCATCCATAATAATATAACGTCAATCCGTATATAAAAATATGTCAATGGAATATTATTACTCAACTATACTTCTGGTTAAATTTATGGGCAATAGACTTTATCTCACTTAGGTTATGATTTCTGTTAAACATATTAACACCTGCCTCTGGGAGTTCTCATCTGTCTGCCGCTTAAACTTCGTGGCCTTAACCCCAAAGCCCCTACCCCATTCCATTTCTGTTCTACGGCAGATCACCAACCCCATACATATATCAGAACGCTCCTTGCGGGAGAGACCTCTTCGTCGTTCACCGGTTTCAAGCACCTTTGTTCACTGGACTTATGCAGTTATGCAGAAAAGCTCGCAAACATCAATGATTTCAGAATCTATAAACATTTTTGTGGGGAACAATTAAAGAGAATTGATAACACGGGGAACAGTAGTTAATCTCTTAACAAAAAACTTGACCATACATTAAATATTATATTGGCATAGCAATAAACTGTATATGTTGAGAATGATCAAGTATCCAGGTTCAAAAACCACAATTGTTGGTGAAATTCAACGTGTATACGATTTATCTCAATGTTCAAGATTCGTTGATGTATTTTCCGGATCAGCTTCGGTGCTTATTAACATACATGCCGGAATGGAGATTTATAATGATATTAACAGGGAACTTTATACATTATTTAATGTGCTGAAAAATAACTTCGAACCATTCTATAAGGCTGCTGATGCTCTTGCAAGAGACCGTAACATGTTTTTTGATTATTATGATGGCAGAATAGTAATGGATATCGGCAATCCTGAGGTGGAAAAGGCTTTTTCCATTTTCTTTAATTTTAACACCGGATTTGGAGGCATGGGAGAAACATATGGCAAAAAGGACAAATCCCTCTATGGCACATACCGCAAAAATGTGTCCAACCTTCTGAAGGCTGAGCCCAAGATACGGAGAATGAAAATAGAGAATATGGACTTCAGGGAACTCATTGATAAATACGACGATCACGACACCTTTTTTTATCTGGACCCGCCATATCCAGGAAAGGAGTGGTATGTGCATAATTTCCTTGAAAGTGATTTCATTGATTTAAAAAAAGTAATAGGTAGCATAGAAGGCACATACCTCATGAATTTCAATTCCATTGATAGCCTTCCGGTAAAAGTATTTGGAAAACCATCATTTGTAAAGGAATATAGGAATGAAAACGGGAAACCAGGAGTAACCAGTTCCAGGAAAGTCTCATTCTATACTAACAGTGGCATAAAACTATAATCCTGGAATTCCGAATTACCGTCTCACCTTTCAGGAAGTAAAAAAATGAATTAGAATGGATAACAATTATTATGCATCATTAAATTACATTATTAATGATTTACCGTACAGGCTGTTCGGGCTGGAGTTATGAATTCTGGAGAGGCAAGATTTATAATTATTCAGAACCCCCATCAAATTTTTTGAATGTTTATTCCAGAATATTTGACACTGTTGAAATAGATTCTACATTCTATGCGGCTCAGGGCCAGGAAACAGTTAAAAAATGGTATAATTCTGTTCCAGATAATTTTTTGTTTTCACCAAAAATGCCCAGGAAGATAACACATGAGGAAAAACTTGTAAAATGCGAAGATGACCTTGTTTACTTTATAAAAAATATTTCAATTCTTGGTGAGAAACTAGGAATAATACTGGTTCAGCTCCCACCTGATTTTACATTTAATTTAACGGTGCTGGAGAATTTTCTTGAAATGCTCCCAGATGAATTAAAATATGCAGTTGAGTTCAGACACATTTCATGGTTCAGGAAAGAAGTTTATGATATGCTCAAAAAATACAATGTTATAATGGTATGGTCGGTTATTGACTATCTTAAAACCCCGGAAATAAAAACTACTGAAAATCTATACGTGCGTTTTTTAGGCAATAAATCACTCACTAAAAAGGAACTTGGTGAATTAAGAATAAACCGGCACAGTGAGGTTATACAGTGGGTAGAAAGGATAAAAAACCATGATTCAGGAAACGGTACGGCCTTCATATACGCAAATAACCATTATGAAGGGCTCTCACCGGACACTATCAAATTTGTAAGGTACCGTCTTGGAATGCCGGCACCTCCTCCCATGGTCGTGGACAGGCAGAAGAAACTTTTCTAATATCTTATAATTTTAGGCGTTAATATTTTATATCTTCGTATTATCATCAAAAATGTTAATTGACTATGCTATTGCATCAATAAATGCTATGATGGGCAGAGTGGATGATATAGTAATATCGGTGTCTGCAGTTTTGATCACACTTTTATGGATACCAATAGCACTAAATTTTTTCAGCACTGATGAGAACAAAAAGATAATGGCAAGGGAGAGACTGAAAAACGCTGCCATAGGCACTGTCATATACATAATGGCAATAAGCGGGATACTGTTTACCGTTTTTAACTATGTGGTTACAGGCAAAGTATGACTTATACCTCTATTTTTAATGGAATTCTTGAGGCAATAACCACCCTTGCAAGGTCTTCTATAATATTTTTGTGGCACCTCATGGTAAATTACGGGCTCAATCCAGAATATTCATATATACAGTTTATACACGGGAATTCATCATTTATAACTTTTTACAGGTACCTGTTCAACAACGTCTACTCTGATATTATCCTTGTTGCAATCACAGTTTCAGCCATAATTATGTTTGCATACAACTCACTTATAAAGCCATATTCACCTGCAAAACTATTGATCAAAATATTTGCTTCTATTGTGCTTTTTGAATCATCCTACAGGATATCAATGTTTTTTATGAGTATTTCACTGATTTTTTACAACAATATCTATACATTGAAGCCTAACTGGTACGGACTGGAATTTTCAGGCATCTCTGGTGCAAACAGCTTCATATCTATTTTATTTACAGGTACCTTTATTCTGGCAATTGTACTTTTATTCGGCATACTTATAATCCGGCAGGCATTAATTTTGTTTTTCATACTTTTCATGCCGGTCGCATCAATACTGCTTATGGTTCCGGGAAGTGAGAAACAAATACTTAAACTTTATAGAATATTCTTTGAGCTGACATTTTTTCCGTTCTTCACTATCATTATTCTCTACCTAATTGGCATGTTCAATAATCCCTTTCTGGAAATTGGTTTAATTTATGTGGCCGCAACTGCTCCTCTGTTTTTTGTGACTGAAATTTACAGGTATTTTCAGGGTAGCATGAATTTTCTTACAACAGATGCGGCAATGACTGAAATATCCACCGGGATTGATGGATTAAATCCCACTTCCCTCCTGAACGGGGGTGTGGAACTAGGAATTATAGAATCAAATACCTCTAAAAACCTTATACCCGGAATTATAGATGAAGCTGGTGGTTTGCATTAGGATTCCGTCAAATGTATACAATTTCAGGTCATACATATATAATATGCCAGTGGAAAAATTTGTAATGGTACTTGCAGGGATTTCATTAACTGCCATACTTTTCACATTTAGCCTAGTTGCATCGCTGACCGCAGTTTCTCTTTACTTTGCCTTTATGGGATACATAGGATTCAATTTCTCTAACATAAGAAAATTGAGGAAGCTGTATTTTCATGGAAAAGGTCTGTCAAATATAAGATTCATTAATAATGGCCTGCTTTTTGGGATTTACGGGAAAGAGATATTTTCTGGGGTTGAGATAGATAACAGGGAACTCTATACAGACAGTAGCAAATCGAACCAGATAAGGAATATAAGGAATATGATAAATAATTTGACATGCAGTGCAAATATAATAACCCGGTCTGAAATTTGCAATGGAGCGAATTATTACAGGACTTATATTATACTGAAAACATACGGAACAAGTGTTGACAGCGCCATGGATTCATTGAACAGCAACATATCCATAATACTTTCAAACCCCGCATTTCATGCCAGAGCCATAGGGGATGAGGAAACAATGAATTCTTTCTTTCCAAAAGATGTAACTCCCTATTCCCGATATGTGTCAACGGATGGACTGTTCCGTTCCTATCTTGACCTTCTGGATACCGATTACTCCCAGGATTTCCTTTATCAAACAGCAATTGAAAAGCTGGGTTTTATTGTTGAAATAAACATGGAGATAAATACAGTTAAAAACAGTGATGTTCTGGTCAAAAGGCTCCTTTCAGCAAGAAAAGCAGAGCTAGTTTATACAAAATCAGGGCATTATGCCTCACTCATCAAGAAACAGATATCATCTCTGGAATATATGGCAAATCAGGAAAAACTCTACAATGTATCAATGAGGTTCGCAGTTGTATCTAAACATCCCGCTGTACTGCGTTCAAATACTGAGTCATTCGTGAAAACTATGGAATCCATAGGGTTCAGGTTGAAGAATTTTCATTTTTTCAATAAACACACATTTAATCCTCTAAACCTTGGTACCCAGGGGATAAAATATATGATGGATTCTGCATCCATATCAGAAATTTTTCCATGTTCATTCACACCAGTGCCATCAGGAAACCAAAAACCTCTGGCAGTCAATGCTATCACAGGTAAAGCTCTTTATTTTAAACCTTTCAGTGGGAATTCGTATAACATTGCAATAACAGGCGAAACAGGATCTGGAAAATCTTATTTCACAAAAAGGTTGCTGAACAAAATGAGCACTGCGAAAATATACATAATAGATCCTCTGAGTGAATACAACTCGGATGTAATTGTCGACCTCTCTCTGGGTGAGTATATAGATTTTTCAATAGAAACTCCTGAAATGTTCAGTACGGTAGCTGGGGCTTTGGAAAAAATAACAGGCATACCCGGGAAAAGAATAACCGGTACATTAATGAAACTGGGGGAAAAATCAGGGGCAATAAAATTTAGTAAAGTGATTTCTGAACTTGACACATTGTACTGCAGGGATGTGGCAATATCAGGAAATGTTTGGCATATGCCACTTACAACCCCTGTAAAGCTTCATGGGGAATCAGCAGTATTCAGGTTTGATCACAAAAATGAATCCTTGAGAGATGCCTTTTTCAGTCTGGTGTTTACTCAGATAATTTCAATTGTTGAAATGGAGAAGAAAGAGAAGGTTGTTGTGATAGATGAAAGCCACCTGTTCCTCAGGAATTCTAAAGATGCAGAGATAATAGACATGCTTGCAAGGAACTCCCGGCATTTCAAAACTTCACTTATAACAGTAACCCAGAATATAGAAGATTACTACATGAATAGCTATTCTGAATCAGTACTAATGAATTCTATCAATTACTTTATATTCAGGCAGCATGGGAAAATTAAAGACAGACTTTTCCTGGGATACGAAATTGACCCCACAGCTCTGGCTGGCGGAAATTCTTCTGATTATTCCGAATGTTTCTATGCCACTGGAACACTTATAAGAAAATTAAAAATTTATGGGAATAGTGAAAAATAACTGATTTATGGTTAACAATTCTATACTTTGAAGGTTTTTTCTATTTCGGGAATTGTTACCACTATGCCTAATTTTTCGGCCTTTTTCTGGAATTCCACTGGGTCAGCCTTAATAGGTGGGAATGTATTGTAATGCATTGGAATGGCATTTTTTACCTTAAGAAGCTTAAGTGCTTCCACTGCCCCATCAACATCCATAGTATAATGTCCCCCTATAGGCACCATGGCAATGTCCGGGTGATACACACTTCCTATCAGTTCCATATCCTTGAAAAAGGTGGTATCGCCCCCGTGATATATTTTTACATCTTTATTGTCTATAATATACCCCATTGCCTCACCCGCATATAAACCGTTATAACTTGAGGAATGTATTGCAGGAACAGCTGTTGCCCTTACGCCCTTATACTCAATTGTTCCTCCCGGGTTGATATCTATGGTCTCCACCTGCTCCTTTTTGATAATTTCGGAAAGTTCGAAGGAACAAACAATAGGAGATTGATTTTTCTTTGCTATTTTAACGGCATCTCCTGCATGGTCAAAATGTCCGTGTGTTACCAGTATAAGATCGGCTTTCACGTCTTCGACATCTGCCTTCGCCAGTGGATTTCCGCTGAAAAATGGGTCAACAAGTATACTAATGCCATTCTTTATTGAAAATCCTGCATGTCCATGCCAAGTTATTTCAGTTTTCATAAATATTTAATTCCCATATCCTATAAAATTTTTATTTTTTCGTATCCTTTTATCATACTCTTATGAATATATAAAAATCATTTCTCAGAATATACCTTTTCTATTCCCTCATAAAATTTTCTAAGGATAATGTCCCACCCATATTTCCCGGATATATAATCATGTATGGCGATTTTATTCTCATATTTGCCTGTATATTCTATTTTTTCTCCTATCTTCTCCAGTGATTTCAGTATTCCTGCTTCTGTATTATCCATATATTCCAGAAAATTCATTTTTTCAATGTCATCAAAACGTGGTTTCAGGGATTCAGAGGCCACAACATAGAGACCTGATGACACTGCTTCGAGGACAACGTTACCGAAGTTTTCCAGTATCGATGGAAAAATAAAGGCATCTGAATTTCTGTATATCTCCCCTAATCTATCATCATCAGGATTTTTTATATAATTAACATTTTTGATTCGGGATGAAAAAAGTGATTCAAGTTCACCTGAACCTACTACTGTTAGCTCCATATTTAAGTTATGATTCCTGAATATATTGACAATTTTGTCTATTCCCTTGGATTTTTCCAGTCTTCCCACGAAAAGTAGCCTAATTGTATTATGTTTCCTTTCTGCGGGATAGAATCTGGAAGAATCGACACCGTTTGGTACACAAAAATATTTACTGAATGGTATGTGCTCACTGTTATAGCAGTTTATGAGGTGTACTGCTTTGATTTTTCTGAACATTAGATTATTTTTTATTAAGGCAGATATGGCATTATTGAGTATTTTTACTCCTGTATAGTTTGAAGGTATATTCCCGTGTTCACTCCATACGAAAAATGAATTATGTTTAAACAGATAATAGTAATCATCATTTGTCAGATAAATTATATTGGAATTCTTCTCAATGTTTCTGATAATTGTCAAATTCATTATCCTGTCAAATTTGAGAATAATAGGTGCCATTAACCTTATGGCAAAATTCATTTTGCCCGAAGTGCCTATTATCAATTTAGAGTAAACTGATCTGATTCCATAAAGATTCTCTGTGCCATGTGCGGGTATACCCTGAAGGACTATTTTTTTAAAATTCTGTGTTTTAAAGGAATTATAACGCGAAATTGTTTTTTCTATGCCTCCATTATAATTAATGCTGGAAGGTATGACGAATGCAATGGTAATCATTGGTTTTGATATGCAATTTAATATAAAAATATATGCAGGTTATACACGGAAATAATCAAATTGCAAAAGGTTAATAAATCATCATTTAATATTTGATATAAATAGAGAAGAATGAAGCCGATGGCTCAATGCTTCGAGGTTTGAAATACTTATGAATCTGAGGAGAATTTTACTGGATGTTGACAAGGGATTGAATAGACCAACTTTGACAGAACTTGCCGGTTCCATCGAAGATGTGCCGGGAGTGGATGCGGTTAAAATAACTGTTACCGAGATGGATATGGAAACAATGGGAACAAGTATTACTGTTGAGGGAATAAACATAAATTATAATTATCTTATAAAGGTAATAGAGGATATGGGTTGTGCAATACATTCCATTGATGAAGTCATTACAGGAAAACACGTCATAAAATGAATAAAAAATACATATTTCCAGTAAGCATAGGTCTTTCTGATGGTATTATAACAGCATTAATACTTGCGTCCGCGGGGATTATAGGAAAAAGTACTATAGATTTATTTGAGGCTTTCAAGATTTCATTCGGATCCGCGTTTGCTGGGGCTTTCAGTTACTTCATAGCTCAGTACGCCGGACTGAACGAAGAACTCCACAGGACAGCACTGCAACTGAACCTTAAATCTACGAATTATCTACTGAAGGGCCATCTGGGCATAGAAATATTTGTCGAATCCCTGCTGGGTGCCTTTATATCAGCCTTTTTCGGTTTTCTGGGTGCACTGATTCCGCTGTCTTCATCGTTGATTATTAAGAACAACATTGAACTTCCACTACTCCTTTCATATGCCTCTCTTGCTGTTCTAGGATTATTCATTAGCAAAACTACTGCCGGCAGGGCCAGATTCTGGATATTAGTTATGGTTACAGTTGGGATAATAGTAACCATAGCCGGATACGAGTTAAAATTAATAGTATAAAACTCATCAATCATATAATTTTCGTTGGGCAAAGGTTAAATATTTATCTTAAATTTAGCTAATTAATATTCTGGGGGAGCTTTTTGGCTGAGAGGATAGGGATCGACCCCATGAACCTGATCCGGTTAATACTGGCGGAGGGAATGAAATGGAATACGATAATGTAGAATACAGTAAAATATCAGAAAAAATCAGCAAGACACCATGGAACAGGGAACACTGGATTATTTTTATAGCTATATCAACTTCCTTTTTTATGTGGGGCATAACCCTGGCAATTGCACCACTGATTACAACATGGTATTTTGTTCCACAATTTTCATATTATTATATTATAGGGGCAGCGCCAGCTGGGCTTCTATTAGGCAATATGACGATGGGCTATATATCAGATCGCCTTGGAAGAAAGAATATTTTTCTACTGACAATAGGTATAACTGTTCTGGGGCTTCTGGGTATAGGAATATCATACAATTACATCTATCTGATAATATTTGTATTTATTGCCGAATTTGGCCTTGGTGGCGATGAGACACTTTCACTGGCAATCATGGTTGAATATCTGCCACTTAAAAATAGAGGATTTGCCATCATTGAATCGTCAAATATGGCTAATATAGGCATTACTCTGATAGCAGGGTTATTCCTTGTTTTTACCTCATCGGTTATAATTCAAAAAATGTGGCTTATTACCATTGCAATATTATCAGGGATAATCTCTATAATAGCACGATACCACATGGAAGAAAGTGGGTTATGGATACTGGGAACAAAAATAGGAACAAATAATAAAATTACAGCAGGTAATACCATAAAATTTCTGGCACTTTCATTCATGGGAATCGCCATAATAGTTGGATTTGCATTTTCAGATCTTGTTCTCGGTCCTTTCCATTTTCCCCAGTATACAGGAGTTATAATTTTCTTTTCCGTTCTGGCTGAATCAGTTTTTGGTGTTCTGGGTGGATATTATATGGGTAAAAGTAGTAGAAAAACTCTGGCAATGGTCGGATTCACTGGAATGCTGGCATCATGGGTAATCGCCGTTATATTCCTGAACATAATCATATCAAATTTATTTTACCTTTTAGCTATACTTTCTATTAGTTCAATATTCGGGGAAATAGCATGGGGGTCTAGAGAATTACTGGAACCAGAAAATTTTATAAGCAAGTATAGAGGTAGAGGAATAGGATCAGTGAGGTCCGTTGGATATGCACTTTATATTGTTATTATTTTTATTCTTATAAATGCCGGCATAGAAACATATGCTTTTTTTATTCTTATTGTCTATCTGGCAGGATTCGTGGGGTCCTCACTCTATATGCTATATGGCAGGGAAACTAAGTCTATGAAGATCCGTTGAAAAAATTTTTAAGAATTTGAAAATCATTCTTCATTATTTCTAAGTTTGCAGGGTTGCGCAATGCAGCAGCAGGGTGGAGTGTTACAAAATACTTTTCATTGAATAGTTTGCCATGATCTTTCATTACACTGTCAATAGATATTAGAGACCGTGCCGCCACTGAACCTAATAGGACTATGATTTCCGGCTGTATAATATCCATCTGAGCGAGAAAATACTGTTTGCAAATAGATATCTCCTCATCTGTTGGGGCTCTATTTTTTGGTGGAAAAAACTGTACAATGCTGGTAATATAACAGTCCTCTCTCTTTAGGTTAATTTCCTCAATCAGGCTATCAAGTAGTTTCCCACTTCTTCCTACGAAAGGCCGTTTCATTATATCCTCATTCCTGCCCGGAGCCTGTCCAATAAAGCATATTCTGGCATTCAAATTTCCCTCTCCCGGAACAAAATCAGTGCTCAGCCCCCATTTTCTATTTTGGGGAATATCTCTGTATTCATCGTTCAACTTTTTCATTTTATCCTGTTTTACAATATAGCTATTTGCGTATTCCAGCAATTTTCTCTGGTTGGCAAAACGAAGAATTGACATACCCTCCTCATAATTAAGCCATATATACCCTCTATGTTCGTGCGATACAGTTATAGCAATATCAGCAGATACCTCGGAAAGAAACATTCTTACATGCTTCAGTATTTTCGTTCCCCTGAAGGTAAAGTAATAAGTAATATCATAATGAAAAAATGGAACAAGATTTTCTGGAACTAAATTTACACCGGATTCTTCCATTGTTTCTCTTAGTGCGGCCTGTATTCCAGTTTCTCCTTCTTCTATATGCCCCTTTGGAAAATCAAGCCAACCTTCCTTTCTTTTCAGCAGGAGGAAATTATATTTATCCTTACATCTGGAATATACAACAATTCCATAACTGTATTCCACTCTCATGGAAATATGATTATATTATAGTATAAAAAATGGGGGACGAAAATTTGATTGAGATATAAAATTTCATGGTAATTAGCCATGGTAATTTAAAATTAATATTACAGGTTCTATTGACCATGGACAAAAAACTCTTTATTTTATTATGTGTATGGTAATAAATGAAAATATATGCCGAAATATATCCTTCAAGAAACTTAGAGAGTCTCAGGGGTATGATTGAGCACATGGATATGTTTGATGGCTTCAATATACCGGACAATCCACTGGGGTATCCCACTATGCCTCCAGAGCTCATAGGTTATATAATTAGGAGGCAATTTCCAGAAAAAGACATTATTATTAACCAGCGATTGAAGGATATAAATGAGCTTAAATTAAGGTCTATAATCACAGCAGCTAAGGCAATAAAAGCATCAATCATATTTACACAGGGCGACAAACCACGTTATGGTAAGGAGCTAAATGATCTGGATTCTGTCTATGCTATGAACCTTGCCAGACACAGAGGTGTAGAATCTGGATTAATTTTAAGCTTTAGAAAAGCCTTAAAAGATATAAATGGAAGGTTAGAGCTAAACGCAAATTTATTCCTTGTAATAAATTTCGACGATCTTTCAATTCTGGAGAGCATGAATACGGAACGACTTATCCCATACATAATTGTTAAAACTCAGAAAAATGGAAATATACTTGAAAAAATCAACCAATCATCTGTTAGAGTCGAAGACCTGCACCTCTACATGAAGAAATTTAAAAAGTACAGGCTTACGGGAATACTCTTTTCTGTTCCCGGAGACAATGAAACATTACTAAACATAAGGGACTATTTTTAAGAAGCATCGGGCATCATGTTTCCTTATAATTCGATATAAATATTCTTTATTCATATCGCTATATATTAAAATTGTTGATCTCCCGGTCTTTTTAATTTCCCCTACACAAAAAGCACGATAGTTTAAGGGAGAGAAGATGTTCAAGTGGAAAGAAATTATTATTATTCACCATATTATTCTATATTATGCCAATAGTAAAGCCAGATAACAACTCTCCCACCTCCGGAATTCAGGAGGCCATAGATTCATGCATTGATGGATTCGTCATACTAGGATCTGGTGAATACCATATACGAAAATCCTTGATTATAAAAAGTGGGACACGGCTTATTTCATCTAATAAGGCAATACTTGTTAATGACATTGAAGATGGTTTTGAACCTTTTATAAGGGTTGAGCCCTATGCAGACATAGAATACTTAATTGCCAATTCAAACGGAAAGAGTGGAATCTTATTGGGGAATAGTCGAAAAAACAACAACATTAATGTGGGATATCTAAAGGTGTACAATACCGGAACAAATTATGATAAAGAACCCATGTGCGCTATTCTGATCAGAGGGTACAATATTGCAATAGATACAGTAGATATCTACAGAGGAAATGTAGGGCTTAGCATTGAACATGCTGCGGATATACGAATCAAGGAGATGCAAATTGTCGCATGCTCCACGGGAATCAGGGTATTCAATGCCAATAACTTGAGTTTCTCTAACTTTTCAATAGATTCCTGTAATTATACTGGCGTGCAGGTGGATTCAACAGAAAACTCATATTTTCAGGGGACAATATGGAGTAATACAAAGGATTATAAGGGAATCAATAACACATGTGGACTCCTGATAGGGAAATATAGCAAAACATTCAGTAGGAATATAAGAATGAATCTTAGAATCATTGACAGTGGAATAACGGGTTTAGCCATAGCGAATGCCAGGAACATCTATATTGATGCTATTATTTCTAACACGACCGGGAATCAAATAGAAACTGGCATAAATTTTGGTGAAAATATAGAGAATATAAATATAACAGGAATAATGGATAAAATAGAAACTCCATTTACAGGATGTATAAAAGGCAGAAATAGTATGATTGTTATTGACCCTTGAAAACTGGAGAATCTATCGAAGATTCCCTTGGTGTTCTATTAACAAAGAAAATTGGTACCAAAAGCATGAACTGGAAAAACCCCCAGAATGCTGATATATCTGTGTATGGATTGTTCTGGATAACCATATAAATTGAGGCAATGAGCAGAAAAACCATAATGGTAATTTGCGGCCAGAAATGGGACCATGGGAGTTTTCCACCAGTCCTTGCAGTCGTAAACGGCCTTGATTTCTTTAGCAATGCACTTATTGTAGCAGAAATGCTCAGAGGGAAAATAAGGACATTTGCAGCCATGTTTAAGAATACAAACCGCAATGGTGCTTTTTTGTCGACATGTGAAAGCACAAATGTTGTCATCACGAGCATGGTGTATGGAAGCCAGGCAACTAAATAAAGCAGGTTATTGATTGTCAGGACTCTTATTCCAAAAAGATCAAGTATTGGTGATAAAAGGAATATAAGATAGAACCACCCAAATGTATACCATGTTGTTGTAGCAAACCAGTCCAGTTTTTGTCTATGGGAAAAATTTTTGCTGAACATAATCGTTTTCAGTATTTTCGGCATTAAAGTTAGTGAGCCGTACATCCACCTCCATTGCTGGTTCACATAACCTTGCATAGTAACCGGTGCACGGCCGAACACAAGTTTTTTATTGAAATAAATACCTGTCCAACCTTTTATTGCCATATTTACTGTTGTGGCTATATCCTCCACAATGTTTGATTCGTCAAAATAACCTACTGATTTTAATGCCTCTACCCTGTAGACCACATTGGTCCCACAGGAGAATAGTGTCCCCGAAACACTCTTTCCCTCTGTGAGTATTTCATAAAATATAAATTGCTGTGCCTGTGCAATTTCCGCAAGAACGCTGGAATCAGAATTAGAATATATTTGTGGAACCTGGACAAATCCTATTTCTGGATTTTTGTCCAGTATGGCTGTAGTTTCTCTCAAAAAATCTGGTGATGGCATCTGGTCTATATCAAGAACACAGGCATATGGCTCATTCAAAGTTTTCAGAACATCGTTCAGGGCTCCAGCTTTGTAGCCTCTGCGATTTTCGCGGTGTACGTATTTCATTCCCAGTCTTTTGCATAATTCAACTATATAGGTAGAATCGCCTTTTGTTGAATCATCCAGGACATAAACATCTGCATTATCCTTAGCATTGGAGTATATGGCAATCAGATTTGTTATAACCATTTCTTGATCTTCATTATAGATTGGGACAAGTACGGCTACTCTGTCATGGATTCCAGACACATAGCCATTATCTATGGTTTCTAGATATTTACTTTTGCTTCTCCGGAATGAAAGAAAGTAACCGATACTCTGTATTCCGAAAAATACACTGGCAAGCCAGAACCAGAGAGTAAACGTATATTCTATGATTGTCCCATGCTTCATAACCAGTCCAGCATACAAGGATGCTATTATCCCTACAAATATGAAGAATATTGAAACAATCGTCATGATGTTAACAATAATTGAAATATATTTCCCCGTCGCAGGTTCTGGTTTTTGCTTTTGTCTTATATTCACGCCTTTTTTCATAATGCAAATATTAATTCATATATAAAGCTATACTACGGATTCTCAGGTATCCCATTATCCCTTCAGGATAAAAATATTAATAAGGCTTAATTTAATGTTTACAGGTGTATTGCGTAACTATTAAGGATAAACAGGTATCAAATTATGAAAATATATATCAGATTCTTAAATTAAAGGTTGACTCCATATTTGTTATAGATTATGATGCTATAACACACAGATATTTGAATCTGAAATTATATGACGAGCTTTCAAAATTTTTTGAACTAACAGTAATGAACTACCCAGAGACTGAAAACGATCTTATGGATACCATTATAAACGGGGCATCTGTGGTTGTCATAAACAACAACCTCACATACAGTAGAATAGCTAAATATCTGGACTTCACACAGAATATTGCAATGAGATACAAATACATAGACACATGCATTTATTTCTCAGAGAAAGGTGGCAATATGTACCTTACTGACAAGGAGGTAATGCTCCCATATACTCTGGCATATAGCTATAGCGGCTTTCCAATAAAAAATTCTGTCCAGCTTCAAAACTTTCCGGCAAACTTTATGGATTAGAATAATTTAGATATTATGAATAACTTTAGATACATATGCAATTTGACACTCACATAGGAATAGAATTGGAAAATCCATTTATTCTTGCCTCAGGCATACTTGATGAAAATGGATATACAATAAAAAGAATTCTTGAATCTGGTGCTGGAGCCGCAGTGACTAAATCTATAGGATCCGAGGAAAGAAGGGGATTTGATCCACCAGTAATATATAAGGAAAATAATTCAGCAATCAATGCAATAGGGCTTTCAAACCCCGGCATAGAAAATTATGGGCAGGAAATAAAAATAGCTATTTCTTCAGGGAAACCTGTCATAGGAAGTATTTTCGGCCAGACACCAGAGGAATTTGCCATGCTTGCAAAAAAAATGCAGTCATACGGTGCCTCGGCCGTGGAACTTAATCTTTCATGCCCCCATGTGAACGGTTACGGTATGGAGGTCGGATCTGATTTTGAACTTGTTGCTGCAATAGTATCAGAAGTAAAGTCCAAGGTAAATATACCCGTATATTCAAAACTTTCACCAAATACTTCTGATATGATAAAACAGGCAACAGCCGCAGAGAAATCCGACGCTTACGT
>JAJZWN010000067.1 GCA_021846695.1 Thermoplasmata archaeon | reverse complement strand
ACGGCGAATCAAAGGCAATTCTGGCAGTGTGGTTTGAAGAAAACCAGGTTAAGCTTATAGACCAGAGAAAAATTCCTGAAACAATTGAAATATACTCTGCAAAAAACAGTGATGATATTTATTATGCAATTAAGAATATGGTTGTTCGTGGCGCACCGGCAATAGGGGTTACTGCTGCATATGGGCTTGCCATGGCATCAAAAAATATGGAGGACATGGAAAAAGCAGTGAAAACAATATCATCGTCCAGGCCCACTGCATACGACCTTTTCAAAGCCATTGATTTCATGAAAGCAAATAATTTTTCTGAGTCTGCAGCGAGGAGGTATGCACTGGAAATTACTGAAAGGTCAAGGAAGATAGGCGAATACGGGAACACGCTTATACAGGCCAATGACCATATTTTAACTCATTGCAATGCAGGTGCCCTTGCAGTTGTCGACTGGGGAACAGCACTTGCTCCCATGAGAATAGCACATGATTCAGGCAAGAAAATATTTGTATATGTTGATGAGACAAGACCACGGCTGCAGGGTGCAAAGCTTACTGCCTGGGAACTCCAGCAGGAGGGAATAGATTATTCCATAATAGCAGACAATGCAGCGGGATATTTCATGAAAAACGGGGATATTAACCTTGCAATTGTGGGAGCTGACAGAATAGCTGCTAACGGAGATTTTGCGAACAAGATAGGGACATATGAAAAAGCAGTGCTGGCAAAGGTAAATAATATACCTTTTTATGTTGCGGCACCCGGAAGCACCTTTGATTTTTCACTTAAAGCCGGAGAAGGAATACCAATAGAGGAGAGGGATGAAAATGAGGTACTAATGGTCAATAATTCAAGGCTGGGACCGGCTGAAGGACACGCCAAAAATCCGGCATTTGATGTCACACCCCATGAATATGTAACCGCATTCATAACGGAATATGGCATATTCAGGCCAGAGGAGCTGAGAAAACTGCACAGTTTAATTCATGAAGACCTCTTTATGAGGTAATTATCCAATTTTTTAAATGATTCATCCTTTTTCTCAGCCAGTATTTTCAACATACCTGATATATTTTCTGCTGCCTCTGATTTGCATGCCCCGCACATTCTAACACCTCCTTTGCATTCATCATAAACTTTAGTGACATATTTATCATCCGTGCTATGGTATTTATACAGTTCAAAGACAGGGCATATATCCGGGTTGCCACCATATTTTTTCTGTTCTTCTATGGTCTGTTTGCCGCCAGTAACCGCATGTTTTATCTTTCTTGTAGCCTCTTCTCCACTATCATTAAGGCTAATCAGGGAGTCAGGTACCGATGATGACATTTTGCCTCCTTTCAATCCGCTTTCCAGTTTCTGGAATGTCGCTGATGGTTCTATGAAGGCGAAATCATTTATGGCACTTTCCTCCAGTACAAGAATCATATCTATCTTTATTCTATCCTCAACCGATGAATTTTTTATGTATATGGCACGGTATTCATAATTTGCATTGCTTTTATATCCATTTTCCGCCAGAACTTCCATGGCACGATCTATTTTATCTTTTGGATCATCATTTCCCTTTATATAAACGGAAATTTTGCTGTTTTCCACTTTCACATTATAAACCCTGAGTCTTTTAGCCATATCACGCATGAGCCTTATATGTGGGTCCTGGTCAACTCCCACGGGGACAATTGTGGCTCTTGGTCCTCCCAGGTGTTTCAACTGTGTGTGCAGCACATCAGCGGCCTGTATGATAGGGGAATTTACATGCAAAATGGAGGATGAATCCGTAAGTCCATATATTGCCTTCAATTCATTCATGTTTGTCTCATTTGAGAGGACAAAGGATAAACTTTGGGTATCATAATTCTCAGACTGGAAATATATCTTGCATGGTTTCAGTCCCATTGAAATATAATTGGCTATATATTCATTTATAGCGATTTCACGGGCTTTTTCGAACCCTACACCTCTTGTTGCATAGGATTCAAGATCGGCAACAGCAATGTATACATCCGCCCCCAGTGACTGGAAATATATTATCTGGTCGATAGAAAGCTTGTTCCCAAGATGCATCTGGCCAGAGGGCATCAAACCGGTCATGGCATTGAATTTAATCCTATTCTTAATGGAATATTCAAGATAATCCAATCCTCTCTGGCCGAATATCAGACCTCTTCTGAACATGAAATAGTCAAAATAGTTGTCCGGCCTTTGAATACCGAATTCCTTAATCAATTTCTCATAATCGAAATACTGTGAGGAGCTCCATGGATTAATCATAACACCCAATGAAAATTATATTAATTAATTTTCCTTACAAAGGATATTGTCAACTCTTTGTTGATTTTTTCTGAATAGGGGTTTTAGCTATCTTACGGGTTTTCGTTTTAACTCTGGAATAGTACTGTTCGTACTTAAAGCAATTATATTAGAATATTTTCAATTTTCAAACTATCAATGAAAATTTGGTAATGTCATTACATAGGAATATTTATATAGTTATATGTCTTTAATTCAATATGTATATTAACAGGGAAAATTTTTTTGTTGATCTTCCTATGCAGCAGACTATTATTACTAATAGGAAGAGGCAACACAAAAAGTATAGGAATGCATTGATTGCAATTTTTGTTGCTTTATTTCTTTCAGGGGGGGCATATTAGTAGTAAATGCATCGTCGCCTGTGATATTTTCCGTTGGTGAAAGTATAACATATTTCGGTTCAAATTCATATCATGCAGATAATTCTCAGTTTGCAATATATTATTTTACAGATGGACATAACGCAAAATTGGCTTTGGCAAAGGCTGCATATTCCCTCGGTTTAATGTACCTTCTCTCTTACGTAGAGGATGATGTTATGGTGTTTAGTGCTGCAGGGATGGTTGCATCCAGTGTTAGTGCACTTGCATCAACTGCAGCATTTGCTGCTCTATGAGGTAATGTTATGAGTCCAAGAATGTTAATAGTAGTGAGGTACATAATAATAATTCCCACAATAGTTGGAATTATAGGCGGATACATTGCTTATATATATGCTGGTCCACCCAATCTAGATATGGATTTTGTTGCTGGCTTTGTTGGATCATTTGGTGTGGCAATGGGAATAGGCGTTTTTTCGGATCTTGCATACAAAATAAGAAAATATAATCAAAGACAATAACATGAAAAAAATACTCAACCCAAAAATAGCCTTAAGCTTGCCAATGGAAAGGTATATTGCTTACCTCTTTGATATTGTAATAGTTATAAGTATTACGTCAGTTATTTTATCAATTTTCCACTTTAAGCCGTATATTTATTTGATTTTTGTTTATTATCGAACGAACCATCATAAAATTTTATCATTGATTCAATCTTATAAAGGCTATGTATCATTAATTCTATTTATCGTTTTATTATTCATCTATTTTTTAATCGAAAATTTCACGGGTAATAGTATCGGAAAATTTATTTTAAAAATCAAAATTGCAACAATTTCAAACGAATCTTATGAAAAAAAATTACTAAGGTCTATAATTAAAATATTCATACCTTTAGCTATAATAGATTCATTATTTATATTTAAATCAAAACTTAGACAAAGATTCAGCGACAAAATTTTAGGTTATGTTGTTTATGACAATGGGACTATTAAAAAGTTCCCAAGATATTTGCTGATAACTTCCTTATTTTTTATAATTCCTATTGCTGCCCAGATTGTTTCCATACTAATTTATTCTGAAGGTCTCCATGGCATAACCCCTGCTCCACATTCAGGCATAATATTAAAAGCCAGTATGTCAAGAATGCATTTCATTTTTTTAACAAATTCTTCAATAGATTTTACCGATTATTTTCTTGGTGGATTTAGTATTTTTATTTTAGAGATAACTGAGATCATATTTGAGTCATATATAAGTGGCAGACTAATTGGAGGTGCTCTAATATCGTATCCTGGGTTTTTTTATTATGGTGTAGCTCCACAATTTTTTATTGAATTCTTGGGGTATATAATAGGCATGGTAGGTGCGATTTACATTATAAATGTAATATTTTTATTAATTGAGGGTTATTTTAAATCATTATCCGTGGATTTTATAACCAAGACATTATTCAAAGGTTTTACATTAGCAATTGTTATGTTGATAATATCATTGTCAATATTATATATATCAGCTTATGTTGAAACATATTTTACTTCATTTTTGTTAAATAAGTATTATAACGCATCTGTTAATTTTGTGGAGGTAATAAATTGTTAATATTTATACACATCCTTCCTATAGTAGTGTTCTCATTCATTATATTACAAATACTATTTTTATTATATTCTATTTTTTCATATAAAAGTAATCTGAAAAACTCAAATTTAAATAAACAAAGTTTTAATTTTAAAAAAGAAAAATCTCAAAAACTAAGAAGTATTGAATTAAGTATTGCTTATTTGATTATTACAGTGATAATTGCAGTAATTGCCCTATTCTCAATAATATATGGACTGGACATTACAATTCAGTTATTCACTGTTTTCTTAACTACCCTAACTATATTGGCACTTCTACAATTCTTTACGGTTGCCGCATATAAGTCCCAAAAGAATATCAGTCATAGATTTAGCTTGAGATATAATTTTTTTATTATTGTTATGTTATTATTTTCAATTTTTGCCACTGTTACTAAATTTTCCCAGATACTGGTTATAATTTTCTTATTCGGTGTTTTTTATAGTTTTTTTAAAGATTTTGCGCTTGTTTTATTTATCAATGAACCAGAAATAGGATACCTAACAAGTATTGTAAATGGTTCGAGCATGAATCCTGCTCTAATGGATGAAGACATTGTACTGGCATTAACTGATATGAAAGATGGTGATATTGAACCTGGTGATATAATAATGTACGAACCAACAATGAATTACAGTTCAAGAACCCCGATTATACACAGAGTACAAAATATTAATGATACGGTCGTAACTTTAAAGGGCGATAATGCAAATGTTATTGATCGAATACATTATGCAAGTATATTGGGAATTGTTATTGCGGTAATAAGAAATTCTGATAAATTTATAGTGAATAGTAAATATAATAAATACATAGATATAATAGAAAAATTTTATTCAGGAGAATTATCTTTTAAATACTATGTAAAATATCCATTAATAAGTGAATACAAAATTATTATATCTATGGTCATGGCCATAATCTGCGCAATAATTATTTCTTTTATTTAATTATCAAATCGAAAATATCTTTAAAAGGTTAAAATATATGGATATTGAAAAACGACAGCGAAACATAGTTCCCGTCCCCTCGCGGAAGATAGTACAGTATGTAACACATCGGACTTAACCGTCGGGTTCGGAATGAGACCTGGTATTTCCCCGATGTTATGACCGTCGTCAACACTTAATCAATAACAGATATATAAATATTTTTTTTAACAGGGGGCATATAATATTATACACATACCTAATTTTAAGTAGATACTAATTATTTATATATTACATTGCAATAATCCATGGAAATGAACAGCTATAAGACAATATCAGATGCACCCTCTTCGCCATTTCTCAGGAAAATTACTGTACTTTCTTCCATGGGGGTCATGATGGACGGTTACACGCTCACAGTTTTTTCCTATGCATTGCTCTATCTGATAAACGTAATGTCACTGAAAAGCTATGAAATCTCAATTATGGGGATATCATCAATAGGTGGAGTTCTCATAGGCAGTTTTATTTCCGGATACATTGCCGATATCTACGGAAGGAGATTCATATATATTTATGACCTCTTTCTTGTTTCAATATTTATCTTTCTTACAGGCCTTGCAACAAATTATATCAATTTTTCAATTCTTGAGTTGATAGTTGGTATTGGAATAGGTGCAGATTATCCTGTAAGTTCATCAATCCAGGCAGAATTCTCGCCAACAAAGTCCAGGGGAAAGTTTATGTTTTTTAACATATTTTCATTTTCCATTGGTTCTCTTATATTTCTGGGGTTTGCCGTGCCGCTTGTTCTGTTTACAGGAGTCAATGCATGGCGTTATATGTACATGATAGGAGCTGTTTTTCCTATTCTTGTTCTATATTCAAGGAAAAAAATACCAGAAAGCCCATACTGGGTACAGCATAAATATGGTAAAGTGGCCGGTGAAGAGGCAAAGGACAAATTCGAAGCATCAACAGGGTATTCAATCGAAAACCTTCCGGAAATAAGCCCGGGAAAGACAAGGCTGAGGGATGTTTTTAAGGGAAAATATGCAGCATACATCATATTCATTTCCATAGCATGGTTCTCCTATGATATTGTGAGTTATGGCATATGGACATATTCACCACTTATATTCTCTACTGAAATCACATCATATTACGCCGACCTCTATGTGGTCTTTACCGGAATGGCAGAATCTATCCCGGTAGTAATAGGATTTCTAATTGCCATATACTATGTTGACCGTATTGGCCGCCGGTTCCTCCTTATTATTGGATTCCTGGGGTCATTTGCCGTACTGATATTATTCTTTTTTGTCAACCAGTACATGGTTGTAGGGCTTCTGATGACTTTCAGCGCTTTCGGTTTTGTCCACTTTTTCCATAATGTTGGGCCAAGCCCGATTACATATACATATCCTGTGGAAATATTTCCAACAAGAATACGGGGAACTGCTATGGGTTTCGCTACATCTGTATCCCGGCTCGGGTCTATAGTTGCTGTTTTCTCATTTCCAATAATAGATGCATTATACGGGTTAAGGGCAATAATTATATTCTTTGCCATATTCGAATTCATTGGACTGGCCC
>JAJZWN010000066.1:3525-6860 GCA_021846695.1 Thermoplasmata archaeon | reverse complement strand
GTAACCGGTGATATAATCATTTCAGCTCATAGCCTTGGGCATTTCCCTTTTATGCATTGATCTCAGGTATATTTCAACAAGCTTTTCATAATTCCCACGGAGAATGTGCAGATCAAACACGTCTTTCAGGACCCTGTCGATTTCATCATAGGTCATGTTAAGTTCATCCTCATCGTACTGGTTCTCCCAGAGCCCTGCAGATGGTTTTTTCTGTATTATGGGTTCAGGCACCTTTAGAATTTTTGAAATTGCCCTCACATCTGTTTTGTATAATGTTTCAATGGGCTCGATATCGCATGCCCCATCCCCATACTTTGTGTAATAGCCCAGCAAATATTCTGTGCGATTTGTGGTTCCTATTACCATGCCACCGATCTTATTGGCATAATAATAGAGTATACTGGCACGTGTTCTTGACCTTATATTCCCCTCGAGCCTCTTATCATCTGAACCCAGTATTTTCCTGTATGATTCTACAACAGTTTCAATGTTTACCTCATCTATATTTACTCCGGTTGATTTTGATAGCAAATGGACATGATCGTAATCATCCTTTTTTGTAAATTTGTCCGGCATGAATACTGCCTTGATTTTATCTACGTCAATGGAGGTGGCCAGCAGTGTGAGCACCAGTGAGCTGTCAATGCCAGAACTAATTCCCACAACGGCATATGCATTTCCGATTTTTTCCCTCAAAAACTCCCGGATTGATTCGATTTTCTTTACGTTTTCATCATTCACATTAAGATAATAAAATGGGATTAAATAAATATTTAGCTAAACTTACCGCCATATCTTACCGGGCATGATAAAGAAATATTCAATTTTTTGCTATTTATCTGTCAAAAACGTTATTAAATATGTAAATTTCATGTCAATCATTCACACTCTTAAATAATACCTGAATAATAGTATATAAATATAAAACACGTCTCATAATTATATATAAACATTGTGCAATAATATTAAGTGGTAAAAAATCAGTTCATGATGGAATAATAAAGTTAAAATATTAGTAATTGTTAAACTATAAAATGAATCCTGTATTGAAATTCATACTTTTAGCACTTCCATATTTTTTCATGGTGCTCGGAGTTGGAATATATGATAGAGTAAATCCAGAGCTTGGAGGCATACCGTTCTTTTACTGGTATCAGCTGGTCTGGATTTTCATAGCAGCAGCCCTGACGTTTACGGTCTATTCCATAGAGAATAGGGAGAAGAAAATGAAGAAGGTGGCGTCCTGATGTTTACAGATCTTGATTTAGCACTGTTCTTTGTTATAATTTTCATTGTCCTATTTGCCGGTTACATGGCATATTTCTGGAGAAAGCCCAAGGATATGGATGCCGCTGGAGAATGGAGCCTGGGAGGAAGAAGATTCGGCACAGTTGTAATGTGGTTCCTGCTTGGTGGCGATTTATACACCGCATATACACTAATAGCCGTTCCAGGAGCTGCAGCCACATCTGGAGTGGGAGGCGGTGCATTCGCAATGTTTGCAATAGCATACGGTGTAATGATATATCCCATAGTTTATGCAACCATGCCCAGGCTGTGGAACGTTTCAAAGAGAAGGGGATACATAACAGCATCTGACTTCGTCAAGGATCGTTTTTCATCCAGGTCACTGGCAATGCTTATTGCACTGACCGGTGTTCTTGCAGAACTGCCATATATAGCACTGCAGATAACCGGAATAAAGTATGTTCTAGCAACACTGTCATTGCCAATAACAGTAAGCCTGATCATAGCCTTCCTCCTTGTTGCAGGATTTACATTCGTGAGTGGAATGAGGGGCCCGGCACTTACATCCATACTGAAGGATTCCATAATATGGGTTGCAGTTATTGTTATAATCATATATATACCCATAAAGCTGGGCGGATTCGGTGCAATATTCCATACAGCAGGAACAATCAGCCCGAATCTTCTAAGCATAAATCCTGTAATTGATGTGGGTTACACAACTTTAGCACTGGGTTCAGCACTGGCTCTGTTCCTGTATCCACATGCCATAACAGGCACACTGGGATCAAAGGACACAAAGACAATCAGGAGAAACGCTTCATTGCTTCCCTTATATAACGTGCTATTAATGTTTGTTGCCATAGTGGGAATAATGGCAGTTGTATACTTCAACGCCTATCCTAAGGTGAGCAGCGAGGCGCTCCCATCGCTTGTGCTTCATATATTCCCAGCATCATTCACAGCATTTGCATTTGCCGCAGTGGTGGTAGGAAGCATAGTTCCAGCTTCCATTATGGCCCTGGCATCTGCAAACCTGCTTACAAGAAATGTTTACCTGGAATATATAAATCCGAAGGCATCTGACAGGAGCCAGACAAACCTATCAAGGGTACTTGTTTTGGTAGTAATTATAGTTGCACTTCTATTCTCACTGGTTCCTGCTGCATCTGCAGAAATTGTATATTTGCAGACATTCGGTGGGGCAATCATAATGCAGACACTTCCGGCTGTATATCTTGCACTGTATACAAGAAAACTCAACAAGTATCCGGTGGCTGCTGGATGGGCAGTGGGACTTGCAACTACATTAGTCATGCTTGTAGAGCTGGACTTCAAAGCCTCCCTGTACAAGAACCTGGACTTCGTATATGTGGGGATATTTGCCCTTGTACTTAATCTGCTGGTGGTGGGAATAGGCATGGCTGTAATGAAGGCAATGAATAAAATAAAGGATGAGGGAATAATAGAAAACTCTGAATTTGAGGATATAGAATAAAATTATTCCTTCTTTTCATCTAAATATATTTTAATTTTATATCTAATGCAATCCATGAATCTATCATGGTGGTCATTTCTTTTTTTTGCAATGTAATCAAGAATTTCTGGGTTTTCTATCATTGTTTCGGTGTCATTTTTCATAAGTGAAATCATTTTTTTTGTATCAGGCACGCTTTTTACCTTCCTTTCCCTGACGAGCTTGTCAAGGAATGGATCTGTTTCAATAATCCAGTCCTTGATAATTTTCTCAATATCATCCTTTCTTACCGCCAGTGTTCTTGCAATCTGCTTTACCGGCTTATTCATGCATCGCAATCCGGCAACTGCCTCCTCCAGCTTTTTATTCATAATAATGCATTGCATGAAAATACATATATGTCACTGTCTTACCATGTCCTGCACTAAAATCCTTAATATTAAAGCCTTTCTGTGGATTTGTCATAATGATATTAAAGTGTCTGGAAAAGTTTTTATATAAATATCTATTATATTTTCATGAAAAAGATATTAGCAGTTATGGTAGCCATAATATTTGTGGCACTGGCACTGGCGGTGGTAACATCACAGGGAACCACTTCCACGGCGGC
>JAJZWN010000066.1:0-2867 GCA_021846695.1 Thermoplasmata archaeon | reverse complement strand
CAGTCCGGAAGCTATGACTATGCAATATTCAACTCTACATACGGTCAGCCTGCGAACTATACAGCACCTGCACCAACATACCTTGCCAGCGGTACACATGTAACGCCAACAGGATTCATACCATTTGATTTCGAAATAATGGTCGGCGGTCCGGGAGGAGGAAGCACAACATCCATATATGATGTAAATGCAACAATGAACCTGAAATATCAGGATGGCAACAGGTATGTAAATGTACCATCTGCATACGATGTTGGGTCTGAAACGGGAGAGACCTCTGAGGGTGTTGCGGTTTCATGGGCCAATGATACAGCATACCTTACGCCAGGTCCATCCATGGTCTACGGAATGTGGAATATCTCATCCAGCAATGCAATGGCACATTACTCCGGAACAGTTGGGCCATCCAATGCATTCATGTTTGTATCACAGGGAAGCACATTCAACATAGCAACTGCTGCATGGGCACCCCTATCATTATCAGGGCATTACAGCTTCACGCTTCCGGCTGGAAGCTATTCTGCCACAGCCCTACTGAGTGACTACAGGGAGGCTTACTTTGCACCGGGAAGCAGTGTGATGCTTAAGCATGATTACAGAATGGGAATATACACTCCATTGTACGCCTTTGACAATGCACAGATTGCAAACATATCCATGCATGGAAACGGAACTCCTGGAAATCCATATATCATGGATAACCGCCAGGTCATGCCCATAAGCCCGCTGTTCGAGGAATTCAACGACTATGCATTCCCAGTATTTGCCGGTGTCCTGCTGAAGAATACCAATGCAAGCGTTGTAATGTACCATATGCCATCCATGTACATAGCATATACAAGCACCAATCCTTCAGATGTGTCTACCATTTCATTCTGGGGACTTACCGGATATAATTACCTGAACTACGAACTGTACAATGCCTCGAATGCAACACTGTGGAAGTCAAATGACGTTACAGGGTACTTCTCCGCATCATTATCTGGATTCCCGGTGGCAAATGTGCTGATCTGGAATTCAACTAATGATCTTATAGGGGGCAATTACTTCAATGTGATGGACAGTGGCCTGCTTGCTTACAAGAGCCCGTATGTAACCATATGGGGAAACTACTTTGTAAACTCAACAATGACAGACAACGCAACCTTCGAGGCAATATCAAATATATGGGGAGCACCCCTTGGGGTTGCAGAATTCTCCTCCGGAGATACAATATACAACAACTATTTCACAGTAACCATAACAGCATACAGCCCGGACTACTCGATATACTCTGACAACCCTGCAGTGTACATAAACCACTGGAACATAACAAAGCAGCCTGCATTCATAGCCCATTACGTAAATGGATTTGCACTCAGAGGCAGCATAGTATTTACCTTCTACCAGGGAGGGAATTACTGGTACAACTTCAACGGGGCAATACCCTACAACAATGATGGGCTCATAGCATATGGCGGGGATTATGCCCCGCTGGTGCCTTTCTTCCAGTTTTTCTGGTGGTAAAATAATATTTATTTTATAATTTTTTTATCCTTCTTTGTCAATAATCTATCCAGCATTGTATCATATTCTTTTAAAATATATGAGTAATTTTCATTGTTTTTGATAAATGTTTTCATGGAACTGGTATATGGGGCTAGCAGTTTATTTGTAAATGAATTCATCATTATTTTTATTACCTTTTCCTGGTCATCTGTAATATTTATTTTCCTCTTCAATTCCTCTATTTCCTCTTCCATAATTTCTCCTGAATAGCGGTAGAACAGGGATATGATATCATCAGATTTCATCTGGTTTATTCTGTCCTTATAGATTTCGAGCTCCCCATCAATGATCTCCCTGCTTCTCTGTATTTCTTTCTTTCTCTGGCCCTTTGTTTCAGATGAGATTCTGTATATCATATCCAGGTCATATAGGGATATGTTATCAGGAAGGCCTTTTTGAATGTTGGGCGGGTTTGACAGGTCCACCATTATTTTAGGTTTTTCTATATTTTCTACATGGAATTTTCTGATTATGTAATTTTTAGAGGAGGTGGCTGTAATTATTATGTCATTGGACTCTATGAGTTCAGGAACATTTGAAAGGTCTGAATAGGAGGATCCGTAAAGGATTGCAAGGTTTCTGGCGTGGTCCAGCGACCTGCCGGCCACGGTGATGGATGATCCAGATCCGGACAAATAATTCAGAAGGGAAACTGCCATCTTGCCTGTTCCTATTATTGCTATTTTTTTGCCCTTTAGCCCGTAATTTTTTTCTACTATATCCAAACTTATGGTTGACAGGGACGTTTTACCATGTGATATATCTGTCCTGGTTCTTACATCCTTTCCCACAGAAAGTGCCTTCTGGAATGTATATGAAAGGAATTTGTCCATATGTTTTCTCCTGGTTGAAAGATCATAGGCAGACTTGATCTGGCGCAAAATATCGTTCTCTCCCAGGGCCATGGACTCAAGCCCGGATGAAACCATGAAAAGGTGTTTGATGGATTCCGGGTACTTTATATAAAGTGGATTTTCCTTGATTATAGGAATTTTTCCATTGCTTGAAAAGTAAATTTCTACACGGTTGCACGTGATAAGAAGTACATATTTCTCTATCCCATTTTCTTCCATAATGTTTTCAAAGTATGATGGATCATGTTTTATGACATCATTGAATATTTCGGGGGTATCCTTATAGTTCCAGGATAATAATTCTATATCACCCATATGAATGTGAATACTAATTTCTTATATAAACGAATTGGTACTTAAATTATATAGTAATAAATGATTTTGTAGTTAATATTATATATAACTAATAAAAGCGTAATAGTGAGAACAGGATATACAATAAATGGATAAAATTGACATGGAAAT
>JAJZWN010000065.1 GCA_021846695.1 Thermoplasmata archaeon | reverse complement strand
ACCCGCCCATAGAAAACTTCAGGGGAATTGATAGAATAATGAATTCTATAGAATCATACGATAAACTTTTGGAATTAAATAGAAGCAAATATAATGGCATAACACTTTGCCAGGGCAATTTCACCCTTATGACAGATGACCTTCCTTCTGCAATAAGGCATTTCAATGACAGAATATTTTTTGTGCATTTCCGGGATGTAAACGGAAATAAATATAATTACCAGGAAAGCCTGATAAACGAAGGCAGGACCGATATGGCTGCATGCATGAAGGCATATAATGATATAAATTATAGCGGTATAATGAGAGTTGACCATACACCAACCCTGGAAGGGGATAGTGAGTTAGTTCCCGGATATTCATATTCCGGAAGAATATATTCTATAGGATACATTAAGGGATTAATAGATAGCATATCCCGCCCATAAACATAATGCATCCACATTTTTTATTTCCAATAATAATGATTCTCTTTCATCTATCTGGTTTACCTTTTCCCAGTAAAATTATAATCTGTATAATTGCTATTATTATAAGGGATAATGTGATTGAAGCGTAGACTAATGACAGGGGAGAGAGAATATTTATGTGATTGTATTTGCCTGTAAGATATGTGGCACTTGAAAGCACGCCAAATGGGAATACTGCTCCCCAAATTGATATTTTATAATTTAAATCAATACTCTTTTTGATTATTTTCAGGATAAAAAATATAATTAAAAATATGGATAAGCCCACAGAATAGATATAATCCACTATTACAATCCCATGAATCAATCCATAGAGACCATTGCCATGTAACCCATAATTTTCAATTATCAGTGTTCCTGATACTGTGGATAGGGAAGCTATCCCTGCATAGATCATATAAAATCCATTTAAACTCCTATAATTGAAGTATCTCCTATAATTTATAAAGCTTAAAATTGTTATAATCCATGATAGATTTCCTATGATAAAAAGTGAGATCGGAACCCATATTGATATGGCAGGATTAAAAGCTCCATGGAGATGTGTAAACAGATTTGAGAGGCTTAACACCCCTATAAAGGGCATAAACATAATATAAATTTCAGGAGTCTCTCTTTTTCTGATGGTCTTTGCCAGTAACAGGAACCATAGATAAATTATGAAAATTATTGCAATTAACAATAGTATTTTGGAGAAAAATATGAGGTTACCCATATACAATCTGGAACCAAGCACGCTGCTGCCTGCTGCAAATGTGAAAGATGCAGGGACCATTGTTATATTCTTTAATATTTTTTTGTGGTATACCAGCATAAATACAAAATATAAAACTAAAAATACATAGACTATAAGCCCAAGGTATTCCAGGATTCTAGATATGATAGCCAATCTATGAAAATGAAATGCAATGGAGGAAATTTCCATACCCATAACAGAGGAAAATGCAGATACAGGTATGTTAAATTTCTTTGACACCATTTATTCAGAAATTTAAAATATCATTTAAATTTTTATATCAGACCATATTTGAGTATCTTATCGGCTGTATCTAAAAATTTTAAATAAAAACAACAATATATGCCATTAAGCTTATAATTACAATCTGTAAAACCATCTGTAGAGATGCAGCCTTAGCAATACGCATCAATAATTCCCCATTCCTGCTTTCATCAATATTGTTGCCTTTAAATCCCTTATAAATACCATATATTGCTGGAACTATTACAGCAAAGGACACCACTGCGAGGACAATAGAAATTGTTATGATTGCTATGAACAGGCAATCTAATTTGAATATGTTTTCCCTAATGGCAAGGGCGAAACCCAGTAAAGGCGTAAATACAGACATTGCAGGGATAAAATATAAGAGCATAGGGATTAACCTGAAGGATATGTCAGATCTGATTTTATCTTCCATCCTGGAAAGCACAATAAAGAATATTAGCCCGAGAAAGACATCAATACCTGTCCATAAGGCACCAAAAAGAACGTGCACATAGTCAAGAATTAAAACTCCTGGAATTATAAGTGCTGCTATAAACACTATTGCAGGTATTACCACGGCAATAACCCCCATACGTATTTCATGGCCAATATTTTTTGAATTATTCAAAAATCCACCCCCACTGCGAAATGTGCCATAACCAGAATTATAGCGATCTGGAATATTACCTGTACCAGGGATAATTTAAGGTTTAACATTGTTAACCGCACAATTTTTTCTGTGTTCTTTGCACCATGTAGAATTTCGTTATAAACACGGAGTTCGTTTGGGAGAAAAATTCCTATCCCTTCAACAAAGAGAATTGCAGATATAACAAGAGCAGCTACGATATATGGAGATGAAAAGGGTATGTGTAGTGCTATGGCTGTATATATGCCGGCTGTGATCGTTGATGCTGATATTGCGGGCATAAAATACAGCATTGTTGGAGTTAACCTCATGGAAATTCTGGTTTTTTCGAAATTATCCAATCCCCTCATAACATAGGAAAAAAATATTCCCAGTATGAGATCCATTCCCGTCCACATTGACCCGGCTACTACATGAAAATATTCCAGGAAATAGAAATTATGGGCAAGTAGAATTATAACAAGTAATACAGGTGGAACTATTAGCATTGCAAATCCCCGGATAAATGAATTCCGCATGTTAAATCTACTATCCAGTGTCACGCCAGGTGTTCCACTCTGTGACATTCTGATCAATCATATATGCGTATAAAAATATTTAGTTTAAAGGCTAATCATAATTTTAACCTGATATTTGCACAATTCTTTTCTAGTCCACCATATTTATATTTCTTGTATAACAATTTTAACCAAAATTCTTCTGTAGTTGCCCATAGCCTGTCATACTAAAGACCAGAAATTTTTCTTACAGTCGCACTTATATATTGATAATTTAAATTCCATAAATGCAATAAAAGTTGCTTAAATCAACATTTGTTAGGTTGCTCCGAATATTAATGGATTGAATGACAAAAATCCAGAGTCTTTACCATATATAAATCACCGGGATCGTGAAGAAATACCAGGGTTTTTGATCAGAAATGCTAAAAATAAAAGTTGTTTTAGTCTAATTCAGATTAGTCTAATTGTAATTAGAGTAATATTTTGATGATAATTATTAATGTAGATTGAAAACACTTTCTGAGAACCCCGGCATAATTATTAGTATATTACTAATATTTATATATACTCCCCTGATTAACTTTTATGCTTCAGGTCAATAACCTTCATTCTGGCTATTACAGCGATAAAAAATATACAGGGATTTTAAAAAATATAAATATGCATGTTGAAGACCATGAAATAGTTGGTGTACTGGGTGCAAATGGTTCCGGAAAAACTACACTTATGAAATCCATTATGGGAGATATATATGCCAGTGAAGGAGATGTTCTGTACAATGGAAAAAGCATATACAGGAAGGAAAATTATGGAAAATACAGGCGTGTGGCTATTTATGTTAAACAGGATTCTTTTAACAGCCTGAAGCCACTCAAAACGGTAAATTTTCAGATAGGCAAGCTTTATGACTGGAAATCCTTTGATAAGGAATATGTGCGGTTATTATTCAAAGAACTGAACCTTGACCCTGAAATATTTAATATGAAAGCTATCCAGTTAAGTGATGGAATGAGGCATCGTGTGGTTATTGCCATGGCTTTGCTTACAAATCCCGAATTGCTTGTGCTTGATGAGCCTACAACAGGGCTTGATTCAATATCCACATATAACCTTCTTGCCATGTTAAAAACTATTAAAAAGAAAGCTTCTGTACTTTTTTCCAGCAACGATGTAAACGCATTATTCCAGGTATGTGACAGAGTTTACATACTCTATGGTGGAGAAATAATAGAGGATGGTGAATATTCAAGCATACTTGATGCGCCATTTCACCCATATACTGACACGCTACTGAAATATGTACCATTATATTCAAACCGCAATAGAGAATATATAGAAATAGACAATAAAAAACACGTTGGATGTGTATTTATCAATAATTGCAGGTACTGGACTAAGGAATGTGAAACAGAGGTTGTATACAGAACTATAAATAACCATGGAGTACGCTGCATAAATTATCCGGGGTGGAAAAATGATACAGCTTGATGGCATATCAAAAGTTTATAAGATACGATCAGGATATATGAAATATCATGATTTATATGCACTGGATAATATATCTACAACATTCCGGAACAATATCATCAGCGGGATTACCGGATCATCAGGATCAGGAAAGACAACACTGGCTAACATAATAAGCGGATACGATACCGATTATGCAGGGCAAATCCTTTACAATAATTCACCGGTTAGAACTCCAGAGTCTGTCAGATATGTATTTCAGGACCCATACATATCAATGAATCCTGTAAAAACTGTAGAATGGCATCTTGCAACCGCTGCAAGCATCAATAATGTAGAAATGGGCGATGCTATTGAAAAGCTGGAGATGGCAGGGATGGATTATGGCTCCTACAGGGAACGTTACGGACATTCATTGTCCGGAGGAGAACTGCAGAAACTTGCACTGGCCATATCAATAATCCCTGAACCTGAGTTTATAGTCCTGGACGAAGCCTTTTCCATGATGGATTCAATTACGCTCTTTAAAACATTAAATTTTCTCAAGCAATTGAAGAAAAACATATCAATAATTTATATAGACCACGATATTAACAGGATTGCTTTTGCTTCAGACTATGTTTATATTCTGAACCACGGAAAAATAATAGAGGAGGATTATACTGATAATATAATGAATGCCCCACTACATGATTTCACAAAAGAATTAATAAAATATTCTCCAGATTATCACAGGAGAATCTAACTCTTGTCGTGTTCTTCATCTACAATATTTACATACTTACCTGCCTTTTTTGCCAGCTCCGGCTTTTTATATTTTATATAAAGTGCGTATACTACCGAAAATACAGTATAAACACCTATGATAAGTATAGCATATGTAATGGGATACACCGGCGGTACAATGGACTCGTAAAGAACAAAGATAAATATTACTGTTGCTATAGAAGGGAATAGATAATGCTGGGTCATATGCAATACAACATCACGTATACCAGTATGTTTCTCTTTCAATCTTCTAAACATTGTCATTACACTTGTATTAAGGAGAATATGTGTTATAATTAATCCGGCAAGGGCCATGGTTGTGAGAAACTGGAATGTATCTGTGAGGGCTTTTATTATTACAGGGTCACTTGCCTTATTATCCATCAGGGCATAGGGGCTTACCCCTGCACCCATAGCTACAATGAAAGTTGATAGCACCGCCACTATAGATGAAACCACACCTACAAATATTAATGCCTTTGAAGGCGTAACATATTTTTTATGTATAAATGAAAAGAATTTTGGTATGATTCCATCCCTGCCCATGGCAAAATAAACACGTCCCGCGTTTGCCTGCATTGCAACGCCATCAGAAAAGGCTGAATTGAATGCCACCAGTGCAAACATCACACCACCTACTATTCCAGTATACGTAGTGGCAACAATAATTCCAGGAATTCCACTTGAACTGAATGTTTGCATCAGGGGTATTCCCCAACCAACTATCTGTGCATATGCTACTTCTGTCATTACTATGCCTACAATAAAAAGGCCAAAAGTAAGCGATCTTGTAATTGCCTTGGGATTTGTGGCTTCCTCGCCAAGTGGTGCAGAGCCACCATATCCGATAAAGCTGGTAAGCCCGAATATCATTCCCAGCCCTACTCCAGTAAAAACTCCCCCTTCAGGGGCAAACCATGAACTGTACTGGGGCCACGCAAAAGGATTGAATACATTCAATGTGTTGTCCGGCGCCTTTATTATTATAATAGCTGAAAGCACCGCGAGGAAAATAATTTCAAAGAATCCAGCTACACGTATGTATTTCATCTGTGGCCTTATCCCGACAATGGCAATGACAATAGGGACTATAATAAATGCCAGGATAAAAGGTATCCATATCCATGCGGGCATTCCTACTCCGAGAAAGTACATTACAACACCAGGCAGGACTACACCAGCTACGAATACCGGAATAGCTGCTGTACTAACTGTCTGATACATTGGATACATCAACCCTGCGCTTATTGCTGGAACGGGCCCAAATGCATTTGCTATATATCCATAATATCCACCAGCACTGGCATGCCTCTTTGATAAATGGTATAAAGTATTTACTTCCAGGAACATTGTCAATGTCGCAATAATAAAGGATAATGGCGTAAGGAAAAATGCAAAGACTGCCGATGATACGACAAATGCTATTGAATCGCATGCAGGTGCCATAGCAGATATTTCCTCAGCTATTGCGCCCCATGTTCCAACCTGCCCAGTCATCAGCCGGTTAGAATATTGTTTTGTTTTATTATCTACCATATGAAATTAGTATGGCACTAATGTATATAAGCTTTTGCGAATTGTTTTATTATATACATGTATAATTTTTACAATAAGAGAATACTATACAATAATTTTATGATCTGGCAGGCACATATCCATGAATACCTGGAAGGCCTATATACATATAGGATTAGGGGCATAATTAGCAAAATTTAATTTCGATATTATTATTCGACTTATATGGTTATAAATTATAATGAATTCCTGTCAAGCTGGGAACTGCAGCAAAACGCACTTATAGAGATGAGGGAGGAACGATTTTCATTTATGATGGATATAATCGAAGAAACACATCCAGAGATTAATAGAATACTGGATGCCGGATGTGGTCCCGCTTCATTTACTGTAAGGCTCGCAGAGAGATTCAAAAATGCGTCTATATATTCAATAGATTATGACCCGGTACTGTTGAAGCTGGCTAAAAATAATACATCTATATATGGTTCCAGGGTAAAGATACTTGAATATGACCTTAAAGGAAATGCATGGGCAACAGATCTTGCAGGTAAAGGCTTTGATGCAATAGTATCCACAACTGCATTGCACTGGATACCGCAGAATAACCTATCAAATGTATACGAAAATTTCTATAAACTTTTAGAAGATGGTGGAATTTT